>NZ_APHY01000006.1 GCF_000417505.1 Megasphaera sp. NM10 | reverse complement strand
TCAGCTTCGGGAAGCTATTGTTCCTCAATAGCTCAGTTGGTAGAGCAATCGGCTGTTAACCGATTTGTCGTAGGTTCGAGTCCTACTTGAGGAGCCATACAGGGGTGTCGCCAAGCGGTAAGGCAACGGACTCTGACTCCGTCATTCGTAGGTTCGAATCCTACTACCCCTGCCAATCATGATCCACTAGCTCAGTTGGCAGAGCACCTGACTTTTAATCAGGGTGTCCCGAGTTCGAATCTCGGGTGGATCACCACATTCCACATACGTGGCCCCTTGGTCAAGCGGTCTAAGACATCGCCCTTTCACGGCGAGAACATGGGTTCAAATCCCGTAGGGGTCACCACAATCATGGGCGATTAGCTCAGCTGGGAGAGCGCCTGCCTTACAAGCAGGATGTCAGCAGTTCGATCCTGTTATCGCCCACCAGGAAAAAAAGACCTGTCACTTTGTGACAGGTCTTTTTGCGTTGTTAGTGGCTAGTGGCTAATGGCTCCCCTGTGAAGGGGAGCTGGCGCCGCAGGCGTCTGAGGGGTTCTACCCATGACGAGTGATTTGCCGCCACGGTCCGCGGCCTGCGACCTGCGGCCTGCGGCGGGACGCTCAAAGGGCGTCCCCTGCAATGAACGATATAAAATACGTATCACATTGGCCTTTGGATTGCGCAATCGGCATAGTCTATTTCTTCTGCTCATTTTATATATGCGTAATAATATGTTTGATTCCTATAAATTTTGTATTATAATGGATGGTAGCGATGGGATATTTTCTTTAGCATAAGGACATATTCCTACTAATTTCTAAGAACTTACAAGGAGTGGTACCCAAATGAGATTTACAGAAGATTTGAAAGCCCGCGTTTCCAAAGCACAGAAAAAAATCGTCCTTCCGGAAACGAACAGCCGTCGTGTATTGAAAGCTGCTGAACGCGTTTTGGCTGATGGTTTTGCTAAAATCGTTCTCGTAGGTAAACTGGAACAGATCAAAAAAGATGCTGCTAAATTCCAGATCGATCTCACCGGTGTCGAAGTCGTCGACCCTGAAACTTACTATCGTATGGACGAACTTTGCGCTTACTTCGCAAAACGTCGTGAAAAGAAAGGCATGACCCTGGAAAAAGCTCGTGAAATCATGCTCAACAACTACACCTTCTTCGCAGCTGGCCTCGTTGCTCTCGGTGAAGCTGACGGCTGCGTATCCGGTGCTGCTACGACTTCTGCTGAAGTTATCCGCGCAGGCCTTCAGGTCATCGGCCCCCGTCCTGGCAACAAGACCGTATCTTCCGCTTTCATTCTCTTGACCAATACTCCGCAGTATGGCGATAACGGTATCCTCGTACTCGGTGACTGCGGCGTTATCCCCAACCCGACGTCGGAACAGCTCGCTGATATCGCTTGCATCTGCGTAGAACGCGCCCGCCGCACGGTCCAGATCCTCAATCCGAAAGTCGCTTTCCTTTCCTACTCCACCAAAGGTTCTGGCGCTGGCGAATCCGTCGACAACGTACGCCATGCTGTTGAAATCCTGAAAGAACGCAACGTCGACTTCGACTTCGACGGCGAACTCCAGGCTGACGCTGCTCTCGTACCGGAAGTTGGCGAACACAAAGCACCGGGCTCCAAAGTTGCCGGCCACGCTAACGTCCTCATCTTCCCGAACCTCGATGCTGCTAACATCGGCTACAAGATGGTTCAGCGTTTCGCTAACGCAACGGCTCTTGGCCCCTTGGTCCAGGGCTTGGATAAACCTATCCTCGACTTGTCCCGTGGCTGCTCGTCTGAAGACGTTGCTGACGTCGTTGCTGTATGCTGCTCCGATGCCATCACAGCTGACCTCTACAAAAAAGAACGTGCTCAGCAGTAATTTCGTAGTTCGTTCGTAGTTCATCGTGATAGCTTGATATTTTTCATCCTATGCAATCAACGATGAACGACCTACCGTATATATTCCAGAGCGGGCGCCCCACGTGGTCGCCCCTACAACTCAAAAGGGGTTTGTCATTGGCTAACCGCTAACCCCTAACTGCTAGCCACTTAAAAAGGGACCGTCGCACATGCGACAGTCCCTTTTTTACTTATACCGGATGCGGCGGTTGCCGACGACCATAGTCGGGCTCAGGGTGCGGTAGACCATGTACGTGAAGAACATGAAGCCGAAGAGGAAGACCAGGGCATATTCATCCGTCAGAGGGGCATCTTTGGTGAAATACCAGGCACAGGCCAGGGTCAGGATGAGGCTGGCGTACATGGAAATGGTGACACACCACGTCCGCTGGCCACGGTCGCGCATCTTGTAGAAGTCATGGAATTTGACGTACATGGCGACAGTCCAGGCGACGAGGACGACGGCCAGTACGATGGGGACAGCCACGGGAAGGGGAAGGTATAAGGATACGAGAAAGAGGACCATGAGGGCAAAAGTGCTGAGGAAAATCCCTTCCTGGCGTTTTAAATCCCGGCTGGAGTCATCAGGGACAGCCGGGCGGTTACGACGAGACATAAGTCATCATCCTTTCTATAGCGTTTTACCTCATTATAGCATAGGTTGACTTTCTTTTCACAATATGATAGCGTGAGGGGGTAAGGGCCGCTTTGCAGAGCGGCCCGCAGACCGCAGTTCGCAGGCCGTAGGGGCGACCACGAGCCACGAGCCACTTTAGAGCGCTTGCCACGTGTGAGCTCCTGTTCGCAAAGGGTCTGCCTGGAAAGGATGTGTGATTATGCATGCAGTAAAGACATATGATGTCATTATCATCGGGGCCGGTCCGGCCGGTATTTTTACGGCACTGGAACTGGCCGATAAAGGATTTAAGATCCTCATGGTCGAAAAGGGACAGGATATACGGGAGCGCATTGCGACGAGCCTGAACAAGAAGGCCCTGCCCAAGGATAAGATGCGCAATGTCGTCTGTGGCTGGGGCGGCGCCGGTGCCTTCAGTGACGGCAAACTGACGCTGACGACGGAATACGGCGGCAATCTCGACGACTATATGTCCAAGGCCGACCTCATGGACAAGATACGTTACGTCGACGACGTCTACTGCCGCTTTGGCGGTGCCGGCCGCAAGGTCTATGGCGATGAGAACAAGGAATGTATCCGCGATATCAAGCGCAAAGCGGCTGCTGCTGACCTGCGCTTCATCCCGGCCCGCATCCGCCATCTGGGGACCGATGTCAATGCCCAGATCCTGACCAATATGCGCGATTTCCTGGAAGGGAAAGTCGATATCATGGCCGATACGGCAGTCGATCACATCGTCGAAGAAAAAGGGGAAATCAAAGGCGTCCTCATCGGCGGCCAGTTCTATGCCTGCCGCTATCTGGTCAGTGCTCCCGGCCGGGAAGGGTCGGAATGGTTCGTCCACGAAGTCGAAAAGATGGGCCTCAAGCTGACGTCTAACGCCGTCGATATCGGCGTCCGCGTGGAAATGCCGGCAGAAGTTCTGGAAACGATTACCGACGTCGTCTATGAATCGAAGCTCATTTATTTCAGCAAATCCTTTGACGACCGGATCCGCACGTTCTGTATGAACCCTTATGGTTTCGTCGTCGAAGAGAATAACGACGGCCTGCTCACGGTCAACGGCCACAGTTATGCTCACAAGAAGAGCGAAAACACGAATTTCGCCATCCTCGTATCCAAGAAATTCACGGAACCTTTCCATGAACCGATCAAATACGGGAAATACATTGCCAACCTGGCCAATATCCTCGGCGGCGGCGTCATCGTCCAGCGCCTGGGAGACTTCCTCGACGGGCGGCGGTCGACGCCGGAACGCATCCAGCGGGGCCTGGTCCGGCCGACCATGCCCAATGCGACGCCAGGGGACTTATCGCTGGTCCTGCCGTACCGTCATATGCAGGATATCAAGGAAATGCTGGAAGCCCTCGATGCCGTAGCACCTGGTGCCAACTCGCGCCATACCCTGTTGTACGGCGTGGAAGCCAAGTTCTACTCGAACCGGCTGGAATTGAGCCATGTCCTGGAAACGAAGATTCCCAACTTCTTTGCCATCGGCGATGGCGCCGGCATCACCCGCGGCCTGGTACAGGCTTCGGCAGCCGGCGTGACAGTCGGTCAGGAAATCCTGCGGCGGGAAGAAAAGTAAATAGCGTCATTCTTTGAACCGGTATCCGGCACCCCAGACCGTCTCGATGTAGATGGGCTTGGCCGGGTCCGGTTCTATTTTTTCGCGGATGCGGTTGATGTGGACCATGACTGTCGCCGTGTCGCCTTCGGCGTCGAGACCCCAGACGCGCTCGAAGAGTCGGTCCCGGCTGAAGACCAGGCCGGGATGCTTGGCCAGGAAGACGAGGAGCTCGAACTCGCGGTTGGTCAGGGCGATTTCTTTTCCTTTGACGTAGACCCGGTGCTTATCGACGTAAATTTCCAGGTCGCCGCTGCGGATGACTTCGCCATCGGCCGCTTTCTGCTGGGCCTTGCCCATGAGCCGTTCATAGCGTGTGATGTGAGCCTTGACGCGGGCTACGAGCTCTGTCGGGCTGAAGGGTTTGATGATGTAGTCGTCGGCGCCGAGGCCCAGGCCGCGTATCTTGTCCATGTCTTCCCGCTTTGCCGATACCATCAGGATGGGTACTTCCTTTTCCTCGCGGATGCGGCGGCAGATGTGGAAGCCGTCGGTCCCGGGCAGCATGATGTCCAGCAGGATGAGGTCGAAATCTTCCTGCAGGGCCCGTTCCAGGCCTTTCGTCCCATCCGTTTCGATGACGCTCTCAATGGCACTGGCTTCGAGAAAATCCCGTTCCAGTTCGGCAATTTCTAAGTTATCTTCAATGATCAGAATCCGTTTCATGATATTCCTCCTCTATCCGCGGTAAGGTGATGACGACGGTCAGGCCGCCGCCGGGTGTTGCTTCTGCATGGATTTGGCCGTGCAGGGTCGTAATGATCTGTTTGGCAATGGCCAGGCCCAGGCCGCTGCCCTTTTGGACATCCGTCCGGGCGGCATCGGTCCGGTAAAAACTGTCGAATAAGCGGGGCAGGTCTGCCGCCGGGACACCTGGCCCGTGGTCGGCTGCGGTCAGGACGACGGCCTGCGGCGTTTCGGCGAGGTGCAGGTCCATGGTGACTGTAGGGCCTTCTTTATATTTCAGGGCATTTTCCAATAGGTTGTCGATGACCCGCTGGAACTGCATCCTGTCGATAGCTGTCCAGGCCGGACCGGCTGGCGGCGAATAGTGCAGGATGAGGCCCCGCTCGGCCAGGCGTTCCATGTTTTCGGCGGCGAAATCAGCGAAATAATCGCGCAGCGATACCCGTTCCATCATAAAGGATACTTGGCCCAAGTCGAGTTTGGAAAAGAGGAACAGCCTGTCGACGAGTTTTTCCAGGGTGCAGGCGTTCTGGTAGATGAGCTCGACGTAATGATGGCGCTTTTCAGCGGTCTTGGCGATGCCGACCAGGATGCCGCTGGCATAGCCTTTGAGCAGGGTCAGGGGCGTTGACAAATCATGGGAGATGCCGGCGATGAGCTCTTTGCGGTTCTGCTCATACTTTTCCTGGGCCAGGCGGGCTGAGCGCAGCTGGCGGCGCATGTGGTCGAAGGCTTCACAGGTCCGGCCGAGTTCATCGCGCGACGACAGGCGGAGCTCGTAGTCGAGATTGCCTTTCTCGATTTCAGCTGCCGCTGTCCGAAGCGCTGCCAGCGGCGTCAGTATCTGGCGGGACAGGACGCGGGACAGGATGAAGCCGCAGGCGATGATGATGGCGCTGGCCGTGCCGACGATGAACAGGAGAAGCATTTGCATGACGCCCTTGGCCATGCCTTCGCGGATGCCGCTTTTAGCAATGAACGGCGTATTGCCGGCAGCGATGACCGTCGTCCCGCTGTGGGGGGACGTGTAGCGGAAAAAGAAACCGTCGCCGTCCCAGGTCATGACCGTCTGCTGGCCATGGGCTTTTTTCAGGACCCTGTCGGCCAGACCATAAAAGTCGATGCCCGGCGTGATATAGGCGACCTGGTCGTTGCGGACGATGGCCGTGGCAATGCCCAGGTCTTCCAGGACCCGGCAGTCTTCGCGCATATCCTTGACCTTTAACGGCCCAGGCCGTTCGGCCTTGACGCGAAGGGAACTAACCGTATACTGGATGGACAGGGCCGGCCCCTTTTCCGGCCATAACGTCGTCAAATCATTGTGAGGCGATGAAAAGCGGAGTCCTGAGATGAGTAGGAATCCCAGGGCCGTCAAAATAGCGATGGGAACAAAGACCATGGTAAAATTAGTGATGAGCAGGCGGTGTCGCAGTGAAATATCACGTATATGCAGCATAAACAGGCCATCCTTTCGTAGTGATAGTTTCATTATAGAGTGATTCGTGGCTCGTGGCTAGTGATTCGTAGGGGGATGTCGCACGAAGGTTTCTGCCATCATGCGCGGCTCCTTTTTCTCTATAGTTTGTAGCATGGAGTTTGTAGTTTGTAGAAAACTAAAAACTACAAACTACAAACTTAAAACTACAAAAGAGGCTGTCTTCATGGACAGCCTCTTTTGTATCAAGCTAATCTTCAATTTCTGTATGGATGACGGTGCCGTTAGTGGCGTCTACGAGGACGTCGTAGCGGACGGATCCGGATGTGACGCGGACTTTATACATGGGGTGGAAGGCGCGTTGCGGCATAGCTCCCTGCGGCGGCTGGCCTTTCATATCCGGCTGGCCCGGTTGTCCAGAAGCAGTCATCGGCGGCTGGCCCTGGGGCGGTGTCATGGGGGCGGATTGGTTGCCGGCCTGGCCGTCGGGAGCGGCTTTGGCCGTAGCACCGGCAGCGGCATCGGCCTTTTCTTCACCAGGACGGCCAGGTTTCATGCCTTCTGGTCCGCGCTGGTCGCCTCTTTCATCGCCTTTGCGGTCTCTGTCCTTCGCTTTTTCTTTGTGGTCGCCTTTGCGGTCATCCTTGCGGCCGTCTTTCGGACCGTGCTTGGCGCTGCTCATATCGAAGAGGGCGATTTCTTTGAAATCCAATTCACTTTCGTCCTTGCCGATGGCCTGGGCGGCAGCGGCGCAGGCCTGGTCTTCACTGATGAGGGAGATGTTGTGCTGGTCGGCCTGGGCCTTGGTCATCTGGGCCATGGCGTCGACCCGTTCGGCGTGACGGGCCAGATGCTGCTGGTGCAGATAGTAGTGGCCGCCGGCCGTGGCTACGACGCAGACGACGCAGAAGGCAGCAGCGATTTTTGCATTGCGGGCCGTGCAGACTTTATTTTTAATCGAAACGAGTGTATCTTGCCATTTTTCCTGGGTCATGATGAATTCCTCCTGTCTTCAATCACTTATTCTTGACTACGAGGACAGTATAACGGATAAATCTAAAATCGAGCTAAACCAGGCCGTAAGAATTACATAAATATAGTATAATGAGTTTGTAGCCTATAGTTTGTAGCAGATGGTTTTAAATTTTTAGCCATCACTGAAAACTAAAAACTGCAAACTCAAAGCTAACAATAAGGCCGTCTTTGTACGATGACCTTATTCTGAATACTGTAACATCAAGGAGGTATCTACCATGAACGATGAACGTTTGAAATTGACTCAAATGGCGTCCTGCTCCGGTTGAGGCGCTAAGTTAGGGCCAGGGACACTGGCTCAATTGTTGGACGGGCTTCCAACACATAAAGATGACCGCCTCCTCGTTGGCTATGATAAGAGCGACGACGCGTCGGTCTATCAGGTGAGCGACGATCTGGCTGTCGTCCAAACGGTCGATTTCTTCCCGCCTATCGTCGACGATCCTTATTTATTCGGTCAAATTGCGGCGGCCAACGCCCTGAGCGACGTCTATGCCATGGGAGCCGAAGCCAAACTGGCCATGAACGTCATGTGCGTCAACCTGTCCATGGGCCGCGAAGCCGTCCGGGCTATCCTTGAAGGGGGCTACCAGAAGGCCTATGAAGGCGGTGTCATCATCACCGGCGGCCATACTATCGAAGACAAGGAACCGAAATACGGCTTGTCCGTCACGGGTTTCGTCCATCCACAGAAACTGTTGCGCAACTCGTCGGCCCGGCCTGGCGATGTCCTCATCCTGACCAAGCCCTTAGGCGTGGGCATCCTCATGACGGCAGCCCAGGGCGATTTCGTGGCCAAGCCGCTCCTGCAGCAGCTCTACGACCAGATGGCCCAGCTCAATAAAGGGGCCCGCGACATCATGGTCGGCTACGAAGTCCACAGCTGTACCGACGTTACGGGCTTCGGCCTGCTCGGCCATGCCTGTGAAATGGCTGACGGCAGTGGAACGACGATTCATTTTCAGAGTGACGCCATTCCCTACCATAAACAGGCATTGGACATGGCAGCCATGGGGCTGATTCCGGCTGGAGCCTACCGCAACCGCGACTTTGCTGCGGGACGCGTCAAGGCGGACGGCACTGATAAGCGCTTCATGGACATCCTCTACGATCCCCAGACTTCGGGCGGCCTGCTCATCGCTGTCGCTGAAAAGGACGCACCGGCCCTGGAAAAAGCCTTGAAAGACTCGATTCCCTGTGCGGCCGTCGTCGGCTATGTGACCGAGCGGGACAAATGGTCCATCGTAATCGAATAAAACTTGTAAAAACGGCTACCTTCAGCCCCATAGATAGTGTATAATAAAGTTGGTGAGTTTTTTTACCGTACTCATGTCAACTACAAAGGAGAGATCAACTGTGATTGAACGCTATACGAAACCGGAAATGGGTCATATTTGGACAGAATACAATGAATGGGATACGATGAAACAGGTCGAAATCCTGGCTAGTGAAGCACAGGCCGAACTGGGCAACATCCCGAAAGAAGCGGCTAAGGAAATTCGCGAAAAAGCTGCTTTTTCTGTCGACCGCATCCATGAAATCGAAGCGGAAACACACCATGACATTGCGGCTTTCGTCTCGACGCTTTCGGAAAATATCGGCGAAGCCGGTAAATATGTACACCTCGGCCTGACCTCGACAGACGTCAAAGACACGGCTCTGGGCTACATGCTCAAACAGGCTTCGGACATCCTCATCAAGGACCTGGAAAACTTCCACGCCGTATTGCGCCGCCGCGCCGTTGAATTCAAATATACTCCGTGCATCGGCCGTACCCACGGCATCCATGCCGAAGCGACGACGTTCGGCCTCAAGCTGTGCAACTGGATGGCTGAAATCGAACGCGACATCGACCGCATGAAACACGCCAAGGAAACGATTTCCGTCGGCAAGATCTCCGGTGCTGTCGGTACCTATGCCGACATTGATCCCTTTGTTGAAAAATATGTCTGCGAACACCTCGGCATCGCTGCTTCGCCGATTTCGTCGCAGACCTTGCAGCGCGACCGCCATGCTGAATACGTAACGACCCTGGCTGTCATTGCCAGCTCCATCGACAAGATGGCTACGGAAATCCGTCACCTCCAGCGCACGGAAGTCCGCGAAGCCGAAGAATACTTCAGCCCCAAACAGAAAGGCTCTTCCATCATGCCTCACAAACGCAATCCTATCACTTGTGAACGCATGTGCGGCTTGGCCCGCGTCATCCGCGGCAATGCCCAGGCTGCTTTGGAAGACGTCGCCCTCTGGCACGAACGCGACATTTCCCATTCGTCTGTCGAACGCGTCATCCTGCCAGACAGCACTATCGCTCTGGACTACATGCTCCAGACTTTCACCCGCGTCATCGACAAGCTCCTGGTCTATCCGGACAAGATGATGAAGGACCTCAACCTCACTGGCGGCCTCATCTACAGCCCGATCATCCTCAACACGCTCGTTGAAAAAGGCGCTGTCCGCGAACAGGCATATCGCTGGGTTCAGCGCAATGCCATGAAACGCTGGCTCGAAGGGGAAGACTTCCTGGAAAACCTGAAAAAAGACGAAGACGTCACGAAATACATGACAGCCGAAGAAATCGAAGGCTGCTTCGACGTCAAGAAGATGCTCAGCCACGTCGACACCATCTTCGCACGTTTCGGAATTTAAAAATAGTTTGTAGGGGCTCGCACGTGGCGAGCCCGCCCCGAAGATATGTAAAAAAGGGTTTGTCGTCGTGCGGCAAGCCCTTTTTTGCTGTCTCGGAAATCTGCATCCACGAAAGCCGCTCCTAACAGGAGAGGTGGCTCAAAGGGCCGGAGCAGTTAACCTCTCAGTCAGCTGCGCTGACAGCTCTCCTAACAGGAGAGCCGGGCCGCCCTTTGGGCGGCCCCTACGAACCACGAGCCACGAATCTCCCAGGAGGTGATCTTATGTATTATTTCGATAATGCGGCGACGACGGCGCAGAAGCCGGAGGCCGTCGCCCAGGCCGTTTATAATGTCCTGTCATCGGGAACCGTGGGCAACCCGTCCCGCGGGGCCCATGGCTACGCCCTGAAGGCCTATGGTATCGTCTTGCAGGCCAAGGACGATGTAAAGGCCTTGTTCCACTGCGGCCCGGAATACGATGTCGCCTTTACGCATAACTCGACGGCAGCCCTGAACATGGTCCTCAAAGGGCTCATCCATCCCGGCGACGGCGTTTTGACGACGTCGTGGGAACACAATGCCGTCCTGCGGCCGCTTTACCAGCTGGAAGCCCAAGGCGTATCCCTGGCTTTCATCGCCAGCGACAGTCCCGGCGGCGCCTTGCAGTATGACACCCTGGAAGAACGGCTGACACCGCGGACGAAATGGTTCGTCTGCAACCACGCGTCGAACGTGACCGGCAATGTTTTGGACCTGCCCCGCATCAAGGCCTTCTGCCAGCGTCACCATCTGGGCTCATCGTCGATGTATCCCAGACAGCCGGCGCCATCGACGTCGACTTATCCGATGGCATCGTCACGGCAGCCTGCTTTACGGGCCATAAGTCGCTTTGCGGGCCAGGCGGGACGGGCGGCATCGTCATCCGCCGCGATGCTCTCGTGACGCCGTACATCACCGGCGGCGACGGCGTCCATTCCTTCGAGCGGGAGCAGCCGTCGGCTGTCCCCGGTGTCTTTGAAGCGGGTACGGCCAACGTAGCGGGCATTGCCGGCCTCGACGCCGGGATAAAGCAGCTCCTGGATGGTGGCGTCGCCGCTGCGGCTGCTCATCAGGAAGCACTGGCCCGGATTTTCGTACCCGCCGTCCAGGCTATCCCGGGTATCCGCCTGTATGGCGACTTTTCCGGACCCCGCGTCGGCGTCTACAGCCTCAATATCGGCGATGCAGAATCGGCCGTCGTCAGCGACATCCTTTGGCAGACATACCAGATGGCGACGCGCCCGGCCTATCACTGTGCGCCCCTCATCCATCAGGCCCTGGGGACGGCCGTCCAGGGAGCGGTACGCTTTTCTTTTTCCCAGTTCACGACGGCTGACGACGTCCGGGCCGCTGTCCGGGCCTTGCGGGCCATTGCGGCGATGTAAGATTTTCTGGCAATCCATCAGGAAAACTTGACTGCTTTGGTATAGTAATATATAATAGATATAGTTATAAAAGACAAATAGTCAAAAGAAAGGTGGAATCTCTCATGGAATATAAATTCACAGCCGATAATTTTCAGCAGGAAGTATTGAACAGCAGCCAGCCGGTCATGGTCGACTTTTTCGCTAACTGGTGCGGCCCGTGCCAGATGATGGGACCGGTCATCGCCAATCTGGCCGAAGAATATGCCGGCAAGATTAAGATCGGCAAGATCAATGTCGACGAAAATCCGGGCGTAGCCCAGGCCTATGAAGTCGCCACGATCCCGAACCTGGTCTTCTTCAAAGACGGGAAAGTGGTCAACCGCGTCATCGGTGTCGTCCCGGACAATGTATTGAAAGAAAAATTAGACGCTTTGCTCAAATAAGCAGCTGGCGCCGGAGGAGGATTTTCATGAAAAATTATTCCTATATGACCCAGGGGACTTGTGCCCGTCAGATTACCTTCAGCCTAGAAGACGGCAAACTGCATGACGTCCATTTCGTAGGCGGCTGTCCCGGCAATACCCTGGCTCTCAGCAAGTTGTTGGAAGATACCGATGCCGCCCGGGCCGTAAAGCTCCTGAAAGGGAATCCCTGCGGTGACCGCGGTACCTCCTGTGCCGATCAACTGGCCATCGCCGTCGAACAGGCCTTGAAACAAGGCGCCTGATGGCGGAGTCAGTCTATGGCGTCGCCTGGTGCCGTCGACACGGCAGGCTATGGAAGGCGAAAAGCTGGCCAAGGCAGCCGGCCTGGCCGTGCGCATCATTCCGACGCCGGGAAAGCTCGACGCGTCGTGCGGCTTTTCCCTGCGCTATGAACTGGTTGATGAAGCGGCCCTGACAGCTCTCCTCGATGAGGAGGGGCTGGCATGGGTCGCTTTATATCATGCCTGCCGTCAGGGCCTGACCGTCACGTACACTAAAATCAGAGAAGGGTGATATTATGGCCAGACATATCGTCATCGGGACGGCCGGCCATGTCGATCATGGCAAGACGACGCTGGTCCGGGCCTTGACCGGGATCGATATGGATACGACAGCGGAAGAAAAGAAACGGGGATTGACCATCAACCTGGGCTTTGCCTGGCTCGACCTGCCTGACGGTACGCGGGCCGGCATCGTCGATGTACCGGGGCATGAAAAGTTCATCAAGAATATGGTCGCCGGCCTGCCGGGCCTCAATCTGGTCCTGCTCGTCGTCGATGCCAACGAAGGGGTCATGCCGCAGACGAAAGAACATCTCGACATCTTGACCCTTCTTGGCGTACATAAATTCATCATCGTCGTCACCAAGGCCGACACCGTCGACGACATGCTGCTCAGCCTGACCCTGCAGGACATCCGCCAGAATCTGGCCGATACGGCAGCCGAAGGGGCCCCGGTCGTCGTCACCGATGCCGTCAGCGGCCGCGGCCTGACGGAACTGGTCGATGAAATCCAGGCCATGGCAGCGACGCTGCCCATGGAAAGCGCTCAGGGGATGGGCCGTCTCAACGTCGACCGGTCGTTCTCCATCAAGGGATTCGGGACTATCGTCACGGGGACCCTCATCGACGGCCCCATGATGAATGGCCGCGAAGTCTGGCTTTATCCCGGCGGCCGGCGCCTGCGCATCCGCAATATGCAGGTCCACGAGCAGGATGTCCTGCGGGCCGACCCGCCGCAGCGGACGGCATTGAACCTGGCAGGCATTTCCTGTGGCGCCATCCATCGCGGTGACGTCCTCTGTACGGCGCCGGATTTTACAGCGACGCGGATGATCGATGTCAAAGTGACCTGCCTGGCTGACGCGCAGCCCCTTTTTCTATGGCAGCGCATGCGCCTCCTCGTCGGGACGCGGGAAGTCATGGCCCGCATCGTACCCTTGGGAGCCGAACAGATTGCGCCGGGGACGGAGGGCTTTTTGCAGCTGCGCCTGGAGCAGGATGAAATCTATGTCAAGGCTGGGGACCGTTTCATCCTGCGGACCTTTTCGCCCATGCATACCGTAGCCGGCGGGGAAATCCTCGACGCCCATCCGCAGAAACACCGCCGCTTCAAAGACGACGTCGTGACCAGCCTGGAAGCCCGCGATGCCGGTCTGACGGACGACGTCGTCGCCGGCTTCCTGCGCCTGCGCCAGGTCCCCTTTACCCAGGCTGACGTCATTGCCGGGGCGACGGACCTGCCCCTGGATAAGGTAGAGCTGGCCCTGGACCATTTGCGGCAAAATGGGATTGTCCGCCGGACCCGTCAGGGCTACATCCACGGTGACGTCTATAAGACCTGGCAGGCCAAGGCCCTGCAAGTCCTCCTGGCCTATCATAGAGAGAAACCGCTGCAGCCTGGGATTCCCCAGCCGGCCTTCCGGAGCCGCCTGCATCTCGATGAAAATGACGGGACGGCCCTATTGCGGCTGCTGACGGCTGGCGGCATCTGCCGCCTGTCCCGCCAGTGCGTAGCGGCGAAACAATTCCGTATCAGCCTTTGCTCCGTCTCAGCGGAAATTGCAGTCGGCTATTGAAAAGAAGCTGGACCACAGTGGCTATGTGCCCGTCCCGGTCCGCGACGTCCGGGCTTTGGGCCGGGAAGCCCAGGCCGTCGCCGATGCCCTCAACGGCAAGAGCCTCGTCTTCTTATCGCCTGATTTCATCTTGTCGAAGCGCTACATGATGAAAGCCGCTGAAGCGGCCTGCCGGTATCTGCAATCAGGCTGTCCGCTGACACTCGGCGATTTTCGCGATGTCCTGGGAGTCAGCCGCCAGCAGGCCCTGCTCATCCTGGAATATATGGACCGCTGTGGCATTACCCGCCGCGTTGCCGACGGGCGCCTGGCCGGACCGGCAGCCCGGAAATATGAAATAAAAGGGGAGAATGACCATGGATGAAGAACGACAGCAGCTGCTCCGTCAGCTGCCCGATGTAGACCATTTACTGCAACGGCCGGTACTGCTGACCTGGCAGGAGAGGAAATCGCGCCAGGCTGTCCGCGATGCCGTCCGGAACGTATTGGATGAACGGCGTCAGGCCATCTTGGCCGGCCAGTGGGACCAGCCTTTTTCCGGCGATGACTTTGACCGGGCCGTCGTCTCCCGCCTGCAGGCAGAAGAAACGGGCCATCTGCGCCGGGTCATCAACGCCACCGGGACGGTCCTGCATACGAATCTGGGCCGGGCTGTTTTCAGTCCGGACCTGGCCCGTCACATTGCCAATCTGGTCTGCCATTACAGCAATTTAGAATACGACCTGGCTTCCGGCAAGCGGGGATCGCGCTATGACCATGTCCGGGAACTTCTCTGTGAGCTGACCGGTGCCGAAGATGCCATCGTCGTCAATAACAATGCCGCTGCCGTCCTCTTGACCCTGTCCAGCATGGCCGCCGGCCGGGAAGTCGTCGTGTCGCGGGGGGAACTCGTCGAAATCGGCGGCTCCTTCCGGATTCCCGACGTCATCGAACAGAGCGGCGGCCGTATCTGCGAAGTCGGTACGACCAACAAGACTCATTTGTCCGACTACGAACGGGCCATCGGCGATACGGCGCCT
>NZ_APHY01000005.1 GCF_000417505.1 Megasphaera sp. NM10 | reverse complement strand
TTGGCGATGTGTTTGCCGGCGATATCCGGGCGACTGCCGTGGACGGCTTCGAACATGGCATAGTCGTCGCCGACATTCATGGAAGGCAGCAGGCCCAGGCCGCCGATGAGGCCGCTGGTCAGGTCGGACAGGATGTCGCCGTAGAGGTTGGGCGTGACGATGATGTCGAACTGTTCCGGCCGCATGACCATCTGCATGCACGTGTTGTCGACGATTTTGTCGTCGCTTTCGATCTGCGGGTAGTCCTTGGCGATGGTGTGGAAGATGTCGAGGAACAAGCCGTCGCTCATCTTGAGGATGTTGGCTTTATGGACGCAGGTGACTTTTTTGCGGCCATGGGCTACGGCGTAGTCGAAAGCGGCCCGGATGATGCGTTCGCTGGCCTTGCGGGTGATGAGCTTGATGGCGTGGACCGTATCTTCATTCATCTTGTATTCGACGCCGATGTACAAATCTTCTGTGTTTTCCCGGAAAGTAACGATATCGACGTTGGGGAAAGGCGTCTTGACGGCCGTATTCGATTTGGCCGGACGGATATTGGCATAGAGGTCATATTTGTTGCGCAACGTGACGTTGAGGGACCGGAAGCCCTTGCCGATAGGCGTAGTGATCGGCGATTTCAGCAGGAGATGGGTCTTTTCAAAAGAAGCGAATGCGTCGTCCGGGATGAGGGCGCCGTGGCGTTCATATTCGGCAGCGCCGACGTTGAAAATTTCATAGGAAAGGGGCGCTTTGGCAGCGTCGAGAATCTGCAGGACAGCGTCGGTGATTTCCGGGCCGATGCCATCGCCTTTGAATACAGTGATTGTCTTCATGATCTATCTGTCCTTTCTGGGAATATAGTCCATCAAATCGCCGACATACTTGGCTGCCGGACGGACGATGCGGTTATCGTACAGTTTGTGTTCGATGTTGTGGGCCAGCCAGCCGACCATACGGCTGATGACGAAGAGCGGTGTGTAGAGGTCGCGCGGGATGCCCAGCATGTTGTAGGCGAAGCCGCTGTAATAATCGACGTTGCTGCACATGTTGACACCCTTTTCTTCTTTCAAGGTCTTCATGGCCAGCTTTTCAAAGCGGTTGTAGAAGCGGAAGACGTCGGTCATGCCCTTTTCCTTGGCCAGGATGCCGCAGTAGTGGCGCATGATTTCAGCGCGCGGATCCGACAGGGTGTAGACGGCGTGGCCGAAACCATAGACCAGGCCGTCGTGACAGCCTTTGAATTTCTTGTTGAGAATCTGGTGGATGACGTCGACGATCTGTTCATCCGTAGCCTTGATGCCGATGGCGTCGATGACCTGTTCCATCATCAGGGATACGCGGATATTGGCACCGCCGTGGCGCGGGCCCTTGAGGGCGCCGACGGAGCTGGCCATGCTGGAATAGATGTCCGTATCCGTCGACGAGACGACGATATTGGTGAACGTCGAGTTCGTGCCGCCGCCGTGGTCGGCATGGAGGAATAAGAGCAGGTCCAGGAGCTGGGCTTCCTTGGGCGTGAATTTGCTGTCCGGCCGCAGCATGGACAGGATATTCTCTGCCGTCGAATAGTCCTTGCGGGGATAGTGGATGACCAGGCTCTTGCGGTTATAATAATGGACCTTGGACATATAGGCATAGACGGCGATGGACGGCAGCTTGCTCATGATATTCAGGCCCTTGCGCAGGGTCTGGTAGACGTCGGTATTGTCCGGATCGGGGTCGTAATTATAGAGCGTCAGCAGGGCGTGCTGCAATTTGTTCATCAGGTTCTTGCCGGGCAGACGCAGGAGGTTCATTTCCAGAAAATCATCGGGCAGATCGTAGCCGTTTTGTAAGACCTTGCAGAAGGCATTCAGTTCATCTTCTGTCGGCAAGTAGCCGAAGAGGAGGAGAAAGCTGGCTTCTTCATATAAGTAACCTTGATAATTTTCGACTTTGGCCAGCTCGCGAATGTCGATGCCGCGATAGTACAAGACGCCGTCGCAATCGACTTTTTGGCCTTTTTCGTCACGCTGGTAGCCGACGACATCGGCAATGCGGGTCAGGCCGACGAGGACGCCAGTGTGGTCTTCATTGCGCAGGCCGCGCTTTACGCCGTACTTGGAGAACCATTCGCGGGGAATCTGTGTGTAGTTTTGTGACTTGCCGTAAAACTGGGCTAAGTAAATATTTTTGTCCAATGTGATTCCTCTCTTTCCTGCAAGTATGAATATGGGAGAATAACTTATAAAGTATCGGTTATATGCGAATATTCATAAATTTTATTTTAGGAATAATTTCTAGTATATTCCTGCAAAGTATAAGTTATTATAGCATAATTATGGAGAAAGTAAAATAAAAATCGCGTAAAGTGTAAAACGTTTTAAGGGTAGCCACGGCCGTTTTAATTATGATATAATATTTATTGAAATGCTTAAAATTTTATATTGTGAAAATGGATTGCAATATTTTCACAATGAGAAAAGCCATCGCCCAGGCTGGCGGTGACAAAGGAGGGCTTGGAATGATTCAGTTATATGATGGAGGCGCATATCTCGTCAACGGGACGGACATCGTGCCGGAACAGGATGCGGCCAAACTCAGACAGCTCACAGGCAGGACCGTTTCTAAGGAAGAAGGGCGGAAAGGGACCATCGCCTATTCTATCTTAAAAAATCATAATACGTCGGGTTCCATGGAACACTTGAAAATCAAGTTCGACGCCATGGCTTCCCATGACATTACTTTTGTCGGCATCATCCAGACGGCTAAGGCATCGGGAATGGAAAAATTCCCCCTTCCCTACGTGCTGACAAACTGTCATAATTCGCTCTGCGCCGTCGGCGGCACCATCAATGAAGACGACCACGTCTTCGGCTTGTCGGCAGCCAAGAAATACGGCGGCATCTTCGTACCGCCCCACGTCGCCGTCATCCATCAGTACATGCGTGAAAAGATGGCCGGCTGCGGCCGCATGATCATCGGCTCTGACAGTCATACCCGCTATGGTGCCTTAGGGACTATGGCCGTCGGTGAAGGCGGCGGCGAACTGGTCAAACAGCTCTTGTGCGATACTTATGATATCGCCTATCCCGGCGTCGTCGGCGTCTACCTGACGGGCAAGCCGAGTCCGGCCGTCGGCCCGCATGACATTGCCAGCGCCATCGTCGGTGCCGTCTTCAAGAACGGCTACGTCAAGAACAAGGTCATGGAATTTGTCGGCCCCGGCGTCGCTTCCATGACGACGGACTACCGCAACAGCGTCGACGTCATGACGACGGAAACGACGTGCCTGTCGTCGGTATGGCGGACCGATGACGACACCAAGGCCTATTTGACCCAGCACGGCCGCGGCGATGCTTATAAAGAATTGAATCCCGCCGATGTGGCCTATTACGACGGCATGATCTACATCGACCTGAGCACCATCAAGCCGATGATCGCCATGCCCATGCATCCCAGCAACGCCTTTACCATTGATGAACTCAATGCCAACCTGGAAGATATCCTCCATGAAACGGAAGAAGACATCAACGGCCGCATGAGCAACAAGGATTTGAAATACAGCCTGACCGATAAAATCAAAAACGGCAAGCTCCAGGTCCAGCAGGGCGTCATCGCCGGCTGTGCTGGCGGCAACTACGGCAACGTCATGGCCGCTGCCCATATACTCAAGCAGGCTTCCTGCGGCAACGGCAACTTCACCCTCGACGTCTATCCGTCGTCGCAGCCGGTCTATCTCGACCTGGTCCGCAAGGGCGCCGTGGCATCGCTCCTGGAAGCGGGCGCCATCTTCAAGACGGCCTTCTGCGGTCCCTGCTTCGGTGCCGGTGACACGCCGGCCAACAACGCCTTCAGCATCCGCCATACGACGCGTAACTTCCCGAACCGCGAAGGCTCGAAACCGGGCAATGGCCAGTTCGCTTCGGTAGCCCTCATGGATGCCCGTTCCATCGCTGCGACAGCAGCTAACGGCGGCGTCCTGACGTCGGCCGAAGGCTATATGGACGACTATGTCGAAACGCCCTATGATTACGACGACCAGCCCTACGCTACCCGCGTCTATCAGGGCTTCGGCCAGGCCGACGAAGGCGCTTCCCTGGTCTATGGTCCGAACATCAAGGATTGGCCGGATATGGAACCTTTGGCCGATTCGGTTTTGCTCAAGGTCTGCTCGAAGATCATGGACCCGGTCACGACGACAGACGAACTCATCCCGTCTGGCGAAACGTCGTCGTACCGCTCCAATCCCCTGGGCCTGGCTGAATTCACCTTGTCCCGCCGCGATCCGGAATACGTAGGCCGGGCCAAAGCCGTAGACAAAGTCGAACGGGCCCGCCTGGCCGGCGACTGCCCGGCTGGCGTCGACCCGGTCCTGAAAGACGTCTTCGCCGTCCTGCGCGCTCACTTTGGCGACGTTTCCATGAAAGACGTGGAAATCGGCAGCATGATCTACTGCATCAAGCCCGGCGACGGCTCGGCCCGCGAACAGGCTGCCAGCTGCCAGCGCGTCCTCGGCGGCCTGGCCAATATCTGCCAGGAATACGCGACCAAGCGCTATCGTTCCAATGTTATCAACTGGGGTATGCTGCCTTTCCAGATGGAAGGCCAACCGGACTTTGAAATCGGCGATTACATCTATGTACCGGACGTCAAAAAAGCCCTCGACGGCGACATGAGAGCCATCAAGGCCTATGTCGTCGGCAAGGACCTGCGTGAATTGTCGCTGTACATCGCGCCCATGACGGACGATGAAAAGAAAATCGTCAAAGCCGGCTGCCTCATCAATTACAACCGGAACCGCTGATTATTCGTCGAAAGTATCGGGGAAGGCGCGGATGCCTTCTTTCGGTGACGTGTGATAGTGGTTTTTCCAGGCCCTGTAGAATGTCGAATACGTCGTGAATCCGCAGTCATAGCAGATTTCCGTCAAAGCCCGCCCCTCCTGCATGAGGTGGCGGGCTTTTTGCAGCCGTTTCGTCGTAATGTAGCGGGCGGCGGTCATGCCCGTTTCGGCTTTGAAGAGATGCATCAAGTAGTCCGGGCTCATGAAAAAGGCGGCGGCCAGGCTGGGAATGGACAGGTCGCCGCTCAGGTTGGCTTCGATGTAAGCCAGGATGCGGCGTATCTTCTCGTTCTGATGGCCCTTCTGGACGATGCGGAGCTTGTCTTTCTGCAGGGCCCGGGTCAGGTGGATCATGAACTCCGTAAACAGCGTTTCCTGTAAGAGCGGGCTTTCCGGTCCCATGTCCGACCAGGCCCGGCGCAGGCGGCACGATACATTGTACAAGTTGTCCGCTTCCTGGGGCTGGCGCAGGACGGGAGCCTTGGGCGCCGTGAATATCTGGCCGGCCGGGCAGCCGCGGCGTTCATAGCCCTGCAGATAAGCCGGGGAAATATAAGCGATGATGCGTTCGTAGACATCATCGCCATAGATGATAGGGCGGTGGATGCGGCCGGCCGGGATGACGACGATGTCGAAAGGCTGCAAGTCATAGGCCGTCCCTTCGACGTCATACGATACGTGGCCCCGGAAAAAGAGGGTGATCTTGTCGAAGTCGTGGTAATGATAGGGGCAGGTCCACTGCCGCTTATCCGATAGATGGAAGAGTTTTAATTTTTCCGCTAAATAACCCGTCTTTTGCGCCATACCTGTGTCACCTCACACCTTATCTTATAGCAGGATTTGCAATATAAAGAGCATTATCTACATATATTTGCCACTTTCCGCTATTGTATAATAACAACTGTAAGGATTCAAGTAAGCAATGATAGTAGTATAGATATTTTTTCACGGAGGGTTTAACTATGAAATTCGTAAAAATGCACGGCTTAGGCAATGACTTCGTCTTTTTGGAAGATAAAAACGGCGCGGACAAGGATTTTTCCCAGCTGGCCGTCAAGATGTGCGCTCCCCATACGGGCATCGGCGCCGATGGCATCATCGTCATCGTACCGAGCGATAAGGCCGACGTCCGCATGCGCATCATCAATGCCGATGGCAGTGAAGCGGAAATGTGCGGCAACGGCATCCGCTGCTTTGCCAAATACGTTTACGACAACGGCATCATCGACAAGAAAGAATTCGCCGTTGAAACCCTGGCAGGCATCATGAAGCCGAAAGTCACTGTCGGCGACGACGGCAAGGTCAGCCTGGTCACCATCAACATGGGTAAGCCCTTCACGGACCGCGCCCAGATCCCCATGGAAGGCCCGTCCGGCCCGGTCATCGATGAACACATCGAAATCGACGGCAAGACCTATAACATCACCAGCCTGCTCATGGGCGTCCCCCATACCATGACCTATGTCAAAGACGTCGACGCCGTCGACCTCCACGAATTAGGCCCGAAATTTGAAACCTATAAGGCTTTCCCGCGCAAGACCAACATGAACTTCGTCCAGGTCATCGACGACCACACCATCAAAGTCCACACGTGGGAACGCGGTGCCGGCGCTACCCTGGCCTGCGGTACCGGCTCCTGCGCCTGCGCCGTCGGCTCCTTCCTGAACGGCTTCACTGGCCGCAGCGTCGACGTCCAGCTCTACCTGGGCACGCTGCACATCGAATACAACGAACAAGACGGCAACGTCTACATGACCGGCCCGGCAGCCGTCACCTTCACCGGCGAATGGCTGGAAGCGTAGGGGCGCCCACGTGGGGCGCCCGCCCGGAATGATGGCGATAATGTCATACATGCATTCGCAGGTCGCCGCCCGTAGGGGCTCGCACGTGGAGAATCATCCCAATTCCATGACGGGTCGCCCACGTGGCGACCCCTACACTGTAAAATACGAATCACTAACCACTAAAAAGGGCTTGTCGCTGTGCGACAAGCTCTTTTTCACAGACAGGAGTATCATATGGAAATGTTTTCTATTCGCAAAGGGGCCTTTGTCGACAGGCCGAACCGCTTCATCGCCCATGTTTCTCTCGATGGCGATGTCGTGACTTGTCATATGCCCAATCCCGGGCGCATGTGGGAACTGCTCTTTCCCGGTGTGACGGTCTATGTCCGGCCGGCAGACAATCCCAAGCGCCGGACGGCTTACGATGTCGTCGGTATCGAGCGCGATGGCGTGCCTATCCTGCTCGATACACAGTACAATAATGATACGGCAGCCTGGCTGGTCCAGGAACACCTCATCCCGGGCTGGGAAGACTGGGACCTCATCCGCCGGGAAATCACCGTCGGCGACAGCCGTTTCGACCTGCTCCTGGGCCGGGGCGAAGAGCGCTTTTTCGTCGAAGTCAAATCGTGTACCCTCTTTAGCCGCGACGGCGCCATGTTTCCCGATGCCGTCACCGAACGGGGCCGCAAACATATCTTGGAATTAGCTGCCATGAGCCGCCAGGGCATCCACACGGGCGTCTTGTTCCTGGTCCACTGGAATCGGGCCCGCTGGTTCCTGCCGGACTACCATACGGATCCGGCCTTTGCCCAGGCCTTTTATGAAGCGGCGCCGCACTTGGACTGGAAGGCCCTGGCCCTGCACTGGGATGGCTCGTTTTCAAGGCCCGGCGTAGCCGGCGTCCTGACCTATCCCCAGGCCATCCTGGAACGGGAAAACCATGACAGCGGTGATTATTTATTCATCCTTCACCTGGCAGATGCGAAGGATATCGCCATCGGTTCGAAAGGGGAGTTCCCTTTTCCTGCCGGCTATTACGTCTATACCGGGTCGGCCCGGAAGAACCTGGCTGCCCGTCTGGCCCGTCACAGCCGCAAGCGCAAGAAGATGCACTGGCACATCGACTACCTGCGCCAGGAAGCCGACGTCGTCGCCGCCCTGCCCGTCCGGACGGCGGATGACCTGGAGCACGACCTGGCCCGGGCCGTCGATGCCGTGGCAGACTGGCATATCGAGGGCTTTGGCTGTACCGATTGCGACTGCCCGTCCCATCTCTTCGGGTTTGCCGAAAATCCCATCCATTACCGGCCTTTCATCCAGGTCGTCGAAGACTTCCGCATGAACCGCCTGGCCTCGTTGATGACCGATACAGGCGCTTTCGTGAAAAAAGACTAGTCAGGCCCGTTTTTTATGCTATAATGGGGTAAATCGAGATTTGCTAGGGGGAGATAAAGACATGGAACGCTCACAAGCATTGGCTTTATTGCAGAAATATAATCAGGAGCCTTTTCACATCATGCATGCCCTGACCGTCGAAGGCGTCATGCGCTGGTATGCCCAGGAACTGGGCTATGGCGATGACGTCGATTTCTGGGGACTCGTCGGCCTGCTCCACGATGTGGATTTTGAAAAATATCCGGATCAGCACTGTAAAAAGGCACCGGAATTACTGGCTGAAATCGACGCCGACGATGCCTTTATCCATGCCGTCGTCTGCCATGGCTATGGCATCTGTGTCGATGTCGCACCGGAGCACTTGATGGAAAAAGTCCTCTATGCTGCCGACGAATTGACCGGGCTCATCTGGGCGGCTGCCAAAATGCGTCCGTCTAAGAGCACGAAAGACATGGAAGTGAAGAGTCTCAAGAAGAAATTCAAAGACAAGCGCTTCGCTGCCGGCTGTTCACGGGACGTCATCAAGCAGGGGGCAGAAACCCTGGGATGGGACCTGAACGACCTCTTTGAAAAGACGATTTTAGCCATGCGCTCCTGTGAAGACGGCGTCCGCAAGGAATGTCTGGAACTGACAGGCGTAGAAGAATAATTAGGAGGAAAACCACTATGAAATTACGTAAAATGATGATGACCACCGTAGCCGCAGCTATGCTGACCTTCAGCGCTGCCGGCGCTTCTTTCGCATCGGGCCTGGGCACGATCAATGCCGGTGCCCTCTTGCAGCAGCATCCGCAGTACGCGAAGACCATGGCTACTTGGCAGTCCGATGTCAAATCGGCTCAGCAGGATTTCCAGAAAGAATTGAAAAAGACCAGCGATAAAAACGCGCAGCAGGCACTGGTACAGAAATACAATACGAAACTGAACCAGCAGCGCATTGCCCTGTTCTCGCCCTTGGAAAAGGATATCCTCGCTAAGACCCAGGCCGTCCAGAAAGAAAAAGGCCTGGACTACGTCGTCCTCTCGGGCTCCGTCGTCATCGGCCAGTCCCAGGATATCACCAAAGACGTCGCTGCTAAACTGAAATAATCCCAGTTTTTAAATTTTTAACCATCCGCTAGCCACTAACAACTAGCCACTAACCACTCAAAAGGGACTTGTCGCATGTGCGGCAAGTCCTTTTGCATTCATGGAATTTCCAAAACGGGCAAAAAGCGCAAAGGTTGTCTTAGGGCGTTGTCTTTTATTCTCATTGGTTCTCACGTATGATGAAGATACGAAATGAGTCATTCGGAAACCAAAAGAAAAGGAGAACACGTATATGGATATTGTTGCAATCGTCCTAAGTTTATTTTTGCTCGTAACATTTGCTTATCGCGGATTCTCGGTCATTCTCTTCGCACCGATTTTCGCCCTCTTTGCCGCCAGCTTTTCGGGGCTGCCGATTTTACCGGGGTATACGGAACTGTTCATGGCTAAGGCCGTTACCTACATTAAGTCCTTCTTCCCGGTCTTCCTCCTCGGTGCCGTCTTCGGCAAGGTCATGGAAGAAACGGGCATGGCCCGCAGTATTGCCATGGAAACCATCAAGCTCATCGGGAAGGATAAGGCTGTCTTCGCCGTCGTCTTCGCCTGCATGATCCTCTGTTATGGTGGTATTTCCATGTTCGTCTGTGCTTTCGCCGTCTATCCCTTCGCTGCTGCACTGTTCCGCGAAGCCGATATTCCTAAACGCCTGATTCCGGCCTGCTTCGTCGCCGGTGTCTTCACGGCTACCATGGACTGCTATCCTGGTTCGCCGCAGATCCAGAACATCATCCCGACGATTTATCTGGGAACTACGACTTTTGCCGCTCCTATCTTAGGCTTGATTTGCGGTACCTTGCTGATTATCCTCTGCTTCATTTATCTTGAATTCCGCCGCAAACAGATGGCCCGTTCCGGCGAAGGCTATGGCAACCATACCCTCAATGAAACGGTCATCGATCCGGAAGCTTCTCTTCCGCCCTGGCAGTTGTCCATCATCCCGCTCATCGTCGTCCTGGTCTTGAACTTCTACTTCTCCATGATTTTCCAGTGGGATGATGCCTTACTGGAACCGTTCCGCGCCATGAATGTGCCTCTCCTGGCCAAAGGCGTCCACAACGTCGTCGCTATCTGGGCCCTGGTCCTCGGCCTCTTGGCGGCTATCATCATCGCCGCTGCAACGGGCCGCAAGTTCATGTCCAAGAACACCAGCGTCAAAGCCGCTCTCAATGCCGGCGCTTTAGGTTCTCTGCTGGCTATCATGAACACGGCATCGGAAGTTGGCTACGGCAACGTCATTTCGTCCTTGCCGGGCTTCCTGGAAGTCGCTGATGCCCTCCTCGGTATCGGTCAGGGCATGCCGCTGTTCAACGTCGCCTTGATGGTCAACATCCTGGCTGGTATCACCGGTTCCGCTTCCGGTGGTCTGAGTATCGCCCTCGATATCTTTGGCCAGCACTTCCTGGCTGAAACGGCTGCCGTCGGCATCCCGGCTGAAGTCGTCCACCGTATCGCGGCCATGGCTTCCGGCGGTATGGACAGCCTGCCCCATAACGGAGCTGTCATCACGACCCTGGCTATCTGCGGCCTGACTCATCGCGAAGCCTATAAGGATATGTTCGCCATTACCCTCTTGAAAGTAGTCGTCGCCTTCTTCGGCGTATTCTTCTACATGTTAACTGGTATTGTATAATTTGGTGGGACTAGCGCATGAAGGTATATGTCATCATGCGCGGTCCCTTTTGCTTTATAGTTTTTAGTATAGAGTTTGTAGATAGGGACTTTAAATTTAAAAACCTTCACTAAAAACTACAAACTACAAACTTAAAACTCAAAAGGGGCTGTCGCACGTGCGACAGCCCCTTTTTCATTTCCCTTCTTTCAAATCATCGGCACAGACTTTGCCGATACGGGTGAGCAGGTTCAACACTTCTTCCCGTTCTTGGGGTGTGAATTCTTTGAAGACCATGTCATTCAGTTCTTCGATGCGTTTCTGGACCGGTTCTTTGATGGCCATGCCGGCAGCCGTCGGTTTGACGCGGATGCTGCGGCGGTTGTTGGGGTCGAGGATGCGGTCGATGAGGCCGCGTTTCTGCATGCGGTCGAGGACGCCGGAAATGGTGGAGTTTTCGACGCGCAGGATGTTGGCGATTTCCTTCGGCGTCAGTGTTTCATGTTTCCAGAGACAGGCTAAGACGCCGTACTGGCCGGGCGTGATGCCGAATTCCGACAAGTTCTCGGAGAAAATCAAAAAGACTTCGTGTTGTGAAATGGTTAGCAAAAAATTGATGCATCTCGTGTAATCCACAGGATATCTGCCTTCCTTCTAAAAATATTTCGTATTACCAATTACTATATATTTTATCATATTTTCGTATATATATCTATTGTCTTTTTAGAAAATGCAAGAAAAAGCGGCAGTGTGTGGTAATTCCCTGGCAAGTGCCGTATAATGGATACGAAAACAGAAAAGGAAGGAACACCATGAAACGAAAGCAGATTTTTGGCTTTGATTATACCAACAACGAGTACATGAAGATCTTCATGTATCTCCTCGTCGGCGGCTCAGCGGCTTTATTGGAATGGACGCTCTTTTATATTTTCTTCAGGCTGTTGTCAGCCAGTGCTGTCTTTTCCATGCAGACCCAGACTGTTCTGGCGGCGACGACCCTGGCCTTTGCCACGTCGACGCTGTATCACTACATCCTCTGCAACCGCTTCGTCTTCGACAGCGGCAGCCGCTATCATCGCGGGACGGAAGTGTCCCTGGTCTTCCTGGTCAGTGCCATTGGCCTGGGCTGGAATCTCCTGCTCATGTGGCTGTTCACATCGCCGGCTATTTTAGGCCTGAATCCGATGGTGTCGAAAATCATGGCTAGTGCCATCGTCACCGTTTGGAATTATGTATCGCGTAAAAAATGGATATTTAAATAAGGGGGTGTCTCTATGGCACGAGCAGCGCGGATTATGGAAATTTTACAGGATATGATTCATATTGACAGTGAAACGAACACGCTCAAGGAAAGGCAGATGGAAGGCTATCTGCAGCAGTTCTTCTCTCACCTCGACGGCGTCGTCAGCGGCCTCATCCATGTGCCCGACGATAACTGCCAGCGGTCTGTCGTCTACGGCCTCGTCCGCGGCAGTACGGCCCATACGGTCATTTTCATGAATCATCACGATGTCGTCGATGTCGAGTCCTATGGCTATCTGCGGGACCAGGCTTTTGACCCGCAAGGGCTCTACAAGGCGCTGGAACGGGCGCCGCTCAGTGAGGAAGTGCGCCGTGACTGGGAAAGCGGCGAATGGCTCTTTGGCCGCGGTGCCTGTGACATGAAGGGCGGTGCGGCCGCGCAACTAGCCGTCTTTGAGGACTATGCCTTCCAGCCGGGACAGGCCAGCTTGATTTACTTATCCCTGCCCGATGAAGAAACGTATTCGGCCGGCATGCGGACGGCCATTACCTTGCTCAATGAACTGCGTTCTTCTTATGATTTGACCTATGACATCCTCATCGACAGCGAACCGAACCATAAGGAGCAGGGCAAGCTCGTCGCCTATACCGGTTCGGTCGGCAAGATACAGCCTGTCGTCCTGGTCCAGGGCAAGCCTGTCCACATCGGCTGCTATGATAAGGGCATCAATCCCGTGGGCATCCTGGCCCACCTCATCGCGGCGACGGAAGGCAGTCCGGACCTGACTGACTGCTGTGATGGCGAACAGACGCCGCCGCCTGCCTGGGTCTATCTGCGGGACCGCAAGGAACGCTATGACGTGACCCTGCCTCAGCGGGTGGCAGCGGCCCTGAATCTGCTGACTTACGACAAGACGCCCGATGACGTCATGTACGTCCTGCTGGAAGAAACGCGGCGGGCTGTCCACGACCTGCAGCAGACCATGGGCAGTGATTTGCCTGTTTCCGTCTGCAGTGCCGATGAGCTCTTGCAGCAGGCTTCGGCTTATCCCGGTTTCGTCTTCTATGAAGCGGCCAAACAGGCTTCTTTCGTCGCCTTGCAGGAAGGC
>NZ_APHY01000004.1 GCF_000417505.1 Megasphaera sp. NM10 | reverse complement strand
CWSGCGGCAAATCCAGGAACAGATGCTGGCTTTCACGGGCATGGATATCTTTATTCTGGATGACGATGAATTACTCCGGTCTGTTGTAGACGTATGCCAGGGAAACGGCATCACGTTTGTGCAAGGGTCTGGCCATCGAAAAACAGCAGAACAAAAACTGTTTGAACAGGTAGCAGCCATCCGGGAGAAACAACAAGAATATGATGCCCACCTGACCGTAATGGGTACACGGAACAGTTATTCCAAGACGGATCCCGACGCTACGTTTATGCGCATGAAAGAAGACCACATGAAAAATGGGCAGCTGAAACCGGCCTACAATCTTCAACTAGCGGTACAGTCTGAATATATTATCGGACTGGGCCTATTCCCGAATCCAACGGATACCCGGACCTTGATCCCGTTCTTGACAGCCTTGGAATCAGGGTATGGAAGACTAGCAGATCATATTGTGGCGGATGCCGGGTATGACAGTGAAGAAAACATGGACTGGATAGAAAAGAAAGGAAGCACGGTATGCATCAAACCACGGGAGTATGAATACCGGAAGACATCAGCCTTCAAGAAAAAAATCGGGCACCGAAGCAATATGGTCTATGACGCAGACAGCGATACCTATACCTGTGCCAAAGGAAGGAAGCTGCATTTCGTAACGGAAAAAAAGCAGCGTGATAGGGACAGCGGATATGAACGGACCGTACGAACATACCAATGTGAAAACTGTCAGTATTGTGGAAAACGGAATCAATGCCAGCCGACCCGGACAGGAAAGAAACCGAAACAGAATAAAATGATACAGTACAATCCTTACTACCAATCCTTATTGGACAAAGACTACAAGTTCATTCAAAGTAAAAAAGGAATCCAGTTGCGGATTAACCGATCCATACAGATAGAAGGAGCGTTTGGAACGGTAAAGGGAAACTACGAATACCGCCGAGTGAGACATAAGGGAAAAGAAAGTGTAGAAAAGGAACTGTTATTCATGGCATTCGGCTTTGATCTGAGGAAATACCGAAGTCGCCGTGATACGGACAGATTACAACAACACTATTTAGAAAAAGAAGAAACACACACAGTAGCTTGCTAAAAAAGAAAAAACAGCGAGGCTTATTAAAGTACGCCTAAAAACAGGTAGCTGGCATTTTTCACGAAAATGAAAAATGCCAGCTATTGTGTTAGTTATGGGAAAGAAGGAAGGCTGCAACAAAATGAGCAAAAAAACTCATTTTGTTACAGCCCCTTTTTTTAGCCTTTCTTATTTCACTTTATTCTTCAGCGTCCCGATGGCGGGAATGGTGATTTCTACGGTGTCGCCGGAGTGGAGGAAGCGGGGCGGGTTGAAGCCGACGCCGACGCCGCTGGGCGTACCCGTAGCGATGATGTCGCCCGGGAAGAGGGTCGTACCCTGGGAGATGGTGTGGATCAGTTCGGGGATGGTGAAGATGAATTCGCCTGTCGAGCCGTCCTGACGGACTTCATTGTTGACTTTCGTGACGATGTCGAACGTGTCGGGAGCGGCATCGCGCAGAAGGATATACGGCCCGATAGGGCAGAACGTATTCAGGCTCTTGCCGTGGAACCACTGGACGTGGTTGGCCTGCAGGTCCCGTGCCGTGACGTCGTTGAGGATGGTAAAGCCGTAGACGTGGTCCATGGCTTCGCCAACAGTGATATCCGAGCCTTCCTTGCCAATGATGACGGCCAGTTCGCCTTCATAGTCGACTTGGGACGTGACGTTCGTATGAGGGTCGATGAGGTCATCCGGGCCGATGACCGACGACGTAGCCTTGGTGAAGATGACCGGGTATTTCGGCGGTTTGGGCATGGCCGTCTTATCGAATTCGGCGATATGTTCCGTATAATTCTTGCCGATGCAGAAAATATTCCGTTCCATATGGGGAATCGGCGCCATGATGCGTACCGTGTCCAGCGGTTTCGCCTTGACAGCGCCGGTCTTTTCATTCTGTTCCAGTGCGTCGGCCAGGGCCAGCAGGCCGTCGTTGCCTTGCCGGATGAATTCCAGCATCGTTTCCGGAAGGGGCGTGAAAAAAGCTTCTTCCAAAGCAATGGCACCGTATACGCCATCTTCCGCTTCATTCAGGACGCCCCATTGAACGAAACCGAGGTCTTCAAAAGTAACCAGTTTTTTTATCATCATAAAAATTCGACTCCTTTACTCATGATAACTTATTATAGCATGACTACTAAAGAATGACTATCCTCTTCATAAAATAAGCGCAGTTCGCAGGCGGCCGGTCGCAGGCCGCAAAAAAACGGCCAGCGGCCGTATGCGTAGGGGCCGGCCCGGTCAGGGCGGCCCGCTGCGAGATTCGATCACAGCCCATTCGGGTATAATGGCAGGTCTTTACAAACCACGAATCACTAACCACGAGCCACGGCTTTTTTCGGACTTAGATGCGGCTACGCCGCGACAGACTCAAACTAACAACGACGCTTCGGGAAGCCCTCAACGCGTAGTGGGCCGCCCGCCGCGTCTGTTCGTTCTGGAAACGATCTTGCCCCTCCCGATGGTCGGTACTTGACGGGCTAGAAAGGCTTTGGGACGGCCCCTACGGTATCGCATGTAGGCGATGGGGAATAACGCTGGCAGTCTGCCGCAAAAAATACACGGCCATTGGCCGAATTGTAGGGGCTTCCCGTGGGAAGCCCGCCAGAGATATTCGACTACAGCCCATTCGGGGATAATAACAGGATTTTACGATGGATACGAAAATGGCGATGTCGTCAGCTTGAGTCTGTAGCCGTATTTGAATTTCTTGTATTATGGGAATATCGGTTTATATTCTATTCACTCTGTTTCATGATATAATAAAAAATATAAGGATATCACGGAGCACGGAGCGATTATTGTGAGGCAGATTTTTTAGGACAATCAATTCCAAGTAAGATAATAAAAGAGATGAAACGGTATGAATATTTTTAGAAAAACTTTTTTCTTAATATTTGTGGTCTTTACTTGGTTGATACTATCAGGATTGATGCAGCCAACCGTACAAGCTGCTTCTCCTGCCACCAGTCACGAACAGAATATGACTTATGATCCAGGAGGATTCTGCGATTTGCACTGGGGTGAACCGCTGAATCAGATTAAGCAGGAATATCGGATGAAACTGCTTGGTTATTCATATGGTATGGCGAGGTATTGGGTGCTTATTCCCGATGCTCACGGTGAAATGTATCTACAGGGACCTGTCATGGCAAAGGCCTGTTTCTATGAAGGTCGTCTGTTAAGCATTACGATTTTCATGAATGGCGGTTTTGAAGAACGGGTTCGACACATTTCGCACCGTTATGGTACGCCCAGACGGTTTGAAGGGCTATATGTTTGGGAAGGCCCGTATACAACGATGTTACTCGGACAGGATGATAAAGGGATTACGCTGATGATGCTGAGCAATGTGTTAAAAAAAATTAGGATGTGAACTGCTTTTATATCGAAAAAATGTAAAATCATCCAGAAAAATAAGAAAGCGGCGTCCATTTCATTGTGAGTGGATGCCGCTTTTCTGTATCACATCAGTCATACGGCCCAGCCACTTCATCCGAACTGTCCTCTCCCATTGTCAGCGGCCTGTACGGGCCGGATAAAAAAAAACAGGGACGCGCATTGCCAGGAATGACAATGGCAAGACGTATTATGTGCCGGCTGACATGACCTATGAGGACTGGGAGAACATCTTTGTTACAAACATTATCATTAGATAAATGGAAAACTGCTCGTGAAGATGATATAATCAAATTACAAAAAGTGCCTAATAATTGGAAACTAATTTTAGGTAAGCACACCTTAGCTGATGACATAAAAGCCGCTAACACTAAGTATTCACAAGGAACTGAATATCAAATTAATTGTCAAAGGTGTGTGTAAATTTATGAATTACACCAACGAGGGTTTGATGTTGAGGCAGTGCCTAATATGGGCTCCAAAGATATTGTTTTGGGGAGTGAATGCTTCGCGGCACCGGAAGCGAACGAGGCTTATGCAGATGCCTCAGCTCGAATGTTTACTTTTAATGTAAATGAAGAAACAATAAGAATTAGACAATGCTCCTGATGGCTCACGTTACGTAATTTACATAGTGTGGAAGCAAACAGACTCCGCACATGTTTTCATTGCACAAAAAGATAACGGGATAATTAAGTATCTTGATTCACAGACTGGTATATTAGATGTTGGCTATTATTTTGCCCATGGTAAGCCTAGTAACTTTGGGTTTTATAGGATTGACGATAAGCCATTGGCAACGAATAAAAAAGTACTCGTTGCTACTGCAAAAGGAAAGTGATTTGCTATGAACGAAGCAAAAAAATAGCTATACAAAAAGGGTATAATACAGCGGAACGTATTGGAACATGGAAGGATTATATTGTGTATTCACCAGTGATACTACCAATTAACGGAATTGTTCCGCCAACCGGTTTACCTTGCTTTATTGTTGAGAAAGATAATGAGTACAGCTGGGTCTCTGGGCAAAAAGCCTTTCAGATTATGAATGAGCTAGTACGATAACAGAAAAAATCACATTCTTTTTAACACTCATAAGTGGGTGCTTTTTTTCATGCCCAGATCAGGAAGTCATCATGCATTTAGACTGGTACAATAAGCTTCCACGGAAGGCGGGGCCGCTTAAACAAGTTCATCATTTCAACGTCTGAATAATCAGGTGCTTTTTTTATCACATCGGCCTGCCATCAAAAATTCATCAAAAATACGCGGCCAGCGGCCGTATGCGTTGGGCCAGCCCGGGCAGCCTTTTTGGCCCGTCAGGTGCCGACCGACGGAAGGTGCAGGACGGCTGCCAAAACGGACAGCTGTGGCTGGCGGCCCGCTGCGAGATTCGATTACAGCCCATTCGGGTGTAATGGCAGGTCTTTACGAACCACGAATCACTAACCACGAGCCACTGCTTTTTTCGGACTCAGATGCGGCTACGCCGCGACAGACTCAAACTAACAACGACGCTTTGGGAAGCCCTCAGCGCGTAGCGGGCCGCCCGCCGCCGCTATTCGTTCTGGAAACGGTCTTGGCCCCTCCCGATGGTCGGTACTTGACGGGCTAGAAAGGCTTTGGGACGGCCCCTACGGTATCGCATGTAGGCTATGGGGAATAACGCTGGCAGTCTGCCATAAAAAATACACGGACATTGGCCGAATTGTAGGGGCTTCCTGTGGGAAGCCCGCCAGAGATATTCGACCACAGCCCGTTCGGGTATAATAACAGAATTTTACGATGGATACGAAAATGGCGATGTCGTCAGTTTGAGTGTCTGCCGCCGCGTTGCGGCATCGGAGTCCGGGCGGCCTGTGAACTGTGCTCTGTGTCCTCATTTTCCTAAATCTACTGGAAACAGTTGCAAAATAGGCGCTAATCACGGTATAATGTGGTATTGAATATATTTGGCGCATTATGCCGCATGGTTGAGCTATTCTTGTTTAAAACGGCAAAAATTCGTCAAAAATTTCTACGCAAAAATTTTTTCAATTGACTGCGCTGCCTTACGTCTCATGTCGTCTGTGTAATCGACGTAGACATTTAAAACAGTGGTGACTGTGTCACCGAGAAGCGCCGCTACGGTCTTGATGTCGGTGCCGTTGGCCAGCAGCATCGTTGCATAGGTGTGACGCAGACTATGGATAGATGCGTCCGGAACGATTTTCTTGATATACCCATCGAGTGATTTATGCAACAATTTGTGTGGAAACAGCTGACCGTTTATTTGCCGAGGCTCTACATGGCGATACTCCAGCAGGATTTGCTGCAGCTTGGCCGGAATGGGGATGACACGATGCCCGGCGGCCTTGTTTTTGATGTTCATGATTCCACGCTTCTTATGACCAACCCGGCCATATTGCTTGGTAACACTGATCTGACGTTCTTTTAAATCTACGTCGTTCCAGGTAAGAGCCAGGATTTCGCCCAAGCGCATCCCCGTGTACCCGGCAATGGCACAAATGGCATAGTACTTCATCGGCCGGGTCTTCATGTTTTCCATGAGCCGGTCAAATTCTTTCTGCGTCAGCGCCCGGATTTTGTGCCGGCGGTTTAGCTTCCTGGGTTTCAAGTGGATGGCTGGGTTATCCTGCCGGAGATGGTAGGGCTCGACAGCGTGGGACAGGATCATCTTGAGGCAGGTTACATAGAGCTGGTAGCTGGCGTCAGCGCACTGCCAGTTGCTCATCGCCTGCTGGATGTCCAGATAGGTTATCTTACGGACTGGCATGGCCAGAATCTTCGGTCCGTAATTCTTCAGGGCGTAGCGATAGGCCAGGATGGAGTTATACGTCAAGTTGCGGCTGCGAAAAACGTATTCAGCAAATTCGGCCAGGGAGATGCCGACGAGCTCCGGCGCGATTGGCTGGCTCTTCATCGCATCGAGTACGTCGGACAGCAGCTTTTCGCCGGCGGCTTTGGCAGCCTTCTTGGTGGCCAAGCCCTGGCGTGACTTCTGCTTCCAGCGCCCCGCCTGGTCTTTGTACGACAAGATGACCTGCCAGCCGCGGTCTTTTTCGCGGTACGAAAAATGATAGGTTAAATCAGTCATAAAAATAACCTCCTTTGCGTAAAGGGAAGCTGATGTGATATACCGATAGCGTAAATCAGCCCCATAGTCGTGTGTGTAGATTTGCAGCGCCGTAGGTGTTCCAGCACCTACGGCATATCCCGGTATCGTGTTCCAGCACGGTACCGGGATTTTTTATTAAACTAAAAATACAATAAATGAATTAAATATACGATATTTGGCGATGGCCAATCACTTTTTTTGTGCTGTTTATTCTTTGTATTGAATATTACGATGCTGAAGCTATGCGATTATTTACGCAGTTGCGGAATCATCCAGACATCGTCCAGGTATTTATCAAAATGCTTATATGATACAGTATCCCAATTGGTTTTTTTGGCCGTTCGTTCATTCATAGTGCATTTCATCGTTGTGTGTCCGCTCATATCTTGGATGAAGACGGCGACCTCCGAAATCGGCAACCCAGATTCATAGAGGGCTCGGATAATTTCCCCAGACAATGCGAAACCAGTTTGCCGGAATCCTGCTTCGTCTTTAACATAAGGCAAAACAATTAATTTCCCTTTACCGAAATTTTCTTTAGACATGTCTTCGTTGACTTCAACTTTAGTAAAGTGTTTGTCTCCTGCTTTTTGTCGACAAATTTGCTCGATTTGTTCTGCCGGCGTATCGGCGGAATCTTTGACTTGTTTTGTACTCTGCTGTTCCCGTGTGGTTGATTGCACTGCCGGAGCGTTGTTAGATTCATTTGGTGAATCAGTTATAATGAAGCAGATTCCTCCCAAGACAAGGAAGAAAAGACAGCTCAAGACATATTGCTTGAATGTGCAGTTGGCTTCAGCTTGATGCGATTTTAATGTATCCTTTTTTACAAATCCGAAAATCAGTAGACCTAGCGCAAGCAGTGCTATAAGACCTGAAAAAATGTGCATAATATTCGCCTCATTTATATAGTTTCATAATTCAATAGAACTTCTTCAAAGAACATAAATCAAGAGGTATTCCGGCTATTTTCCCTAGGCGTTCGAGGGTGTATTCGGGATATTCCCGGATGAGGTCATCAGGCAATAGCAGTTCGACGGCAAACGTACTGGCTTCCCGTTCGATTCTGTCTGTCGATACCAGGGTGTTTTTTCTCAGCCACTGCGTATTCAAATTGGTATGACAGATGGAATGGCCGAGCTCGTGGGCGCAGACGAAGCGTTGCAAATGGGAGGGAAGATTGTCATTCAGAATGATGCATTGAATCCGTTTGTATTTTGTGTAATAGCCGAGAATAGATTTTAGCGGAGCATATATGATTTGTACGCCGCTGAGCCTCTGCAATTTCATAATGGGTTCCATGTTTGATATTATTTTTCGCCGTTTTGTTACGGCGATTTTTTTTATACATCCATAGAGCATCACCGCCTTTAAAGAACAACCTATTTCAGATATTTTTTCGGGGTGAACTTCTTCTTGGCGGTCCGTTTGGCTATCTTCATGGCCGTTTCCAAGGAGGCCCGTAATAGCTCGCGGTCTTCATCGTCTTCGGTACTCCCCATGGCCGCGGATCCGTCCAGCGATTCTATCATATTTTCAAGATCACGCGCTATGTCACGTTCATCTTTCGGTGTAAGCGATGGAAGGTTGGAGTCGGGAATCTCTTTTGATGTCGAATTGCCGAGCAAATAATCAATAGATACGCCAAAATAGGCGGACATCTTCTTGAGTACTTCTGCGCTTGGTTCTGCACGACCATTTTCATATTTAGAAATGGCTGCCTTTTGGATATCGAGCACTTTCCCTAATTCTTCCTGTGTGATATGTTTTTGTTTTCGCAATTCCTTAACTCTGTTCATCGATTTATCACCTGACCTTTATATAAAGTATCCGAAAACAATTCTATGTAAATTATAATGTTTCCATTAAAGATACTCAATGGAAGTTTCCTAATTGGAAATTTTATTTTTAATATATCTTGACAAGATACAAAATAACTCGTATACTTTAAGTATCCCAAGAGGAAACATTTGATAGGGGGTGAGAAGATGTTTGAAAGACTTAGAGCGTTAAGAAAAGAAAAAGGTCTGACATGTGAAAATATGGCCGAAGTTCTTGGGCTCGAAACGAAGAGTGCTTATAGTAAGAAAGAGAACGGGAGTACAAAATTCTCTCTTGATGACGCTAAGAAAGTTTCATCTATCTTAAACAAGAGCATCGAAGATATTTTTTTTTGCTGATGAAGTATCTTTAAAAGATACAAAAAATTAGAGTTCAAGGAGGAGGCGCGTAGCATGACGAACAAGCTGACAATGGAGCCCAGTAGGGACTGTACCGGAACTATGGTGCAGACGTTCCGAAGCCCTAAAGGTGGAAACCTGACCTTCGTGGACATTCATAATTACCTGGTCCGTACATTCGGTGGTGGCGTTTATCTGGCCGTTATCAATGCCAACGACGACGAGCTGGTGGATAAAATCAGCGTCGTAGACACGTATGACGTCAGTGATATGGAAAGGTTTTTATAAAGGAGGTGAGAAGCATGACTGCAAAGGAAAAGTCCATTTTGAAATCTCGATTCCAGCAAAGATGGGGGCGCGCAATCTGCGTTCGGGAATGGGCCAAAGAAGGCAAAAACGGCTGGACCGTGGAAGGCGCCAGGTCAGAAGCTGATATCGCACGTGGTTACATGTACGCTATCGGCGACGCCCTGGAAGCATCTATGAAGCAAAGTAAAGCCACGGAAATTGTCCGCGGTTGGGCCGACGAAGTAGAAGAAAAGCACGGCAAGACATTGGAATTGTAAAGGAAGGGAAAGCATGAAGCACTACAACGAATACGTAGACCAACGCGGCTGGCGTTATCAGGCTATCTCAATGATTGGTGGCGAACCGTATGCAATTTGCTATCAGAAAAAGCCTGGTGGCGGCTGGCACCGGATGAAACAACTGATGGTGCGGACAACATTGGCAGAAGCCCAACAAGATCTTGACGAATATGCAGCCAATAAAGGCTGGACAGGAATTGACTAAGAGAAGGAGGCGGGAGCATGGCAAAGGACGAAAAGGGAACGGTTTATGTATTAAGCATTAGTTTGAACAAACAAAAATACTACGTAATAGACCTGGAAGGGAGCTTATCACGTAGTATCTCTGATAGCATGCTGTTTCTTTATGAAAGTATCGCGGAATCGTATGCTGGACCTATCGAACACCTTGTCGAAGAAAAAACAGAAGAAATTGCAACTATTCGTGTTATTAAGTTGCCTTTATCTCGTGTTATTCCGGGAACTTGGCAGGATGATGTCGAAGAAAAGGCCACCAAGCTGGCACTTGATGACCTTTCCTGTGAATCAATTGAACAATTAGCTAATCATTTGCATAAAGCTTTGGAGAGCACCTTGAAGAGTAATTCTTGATTTAGCTTAGTACTTAATTGAAACGCTCCGAGGATAGCGGATTCAAGCGATGTTTTTCCGGATGCATTCAATAATATCGCTTTAACTTTTGATTCATCATACGAAGCCATTATCTCCGCTTGTGCTTCAGCAAAAATTTCTTTTAATTCTTTCTCAGTCATAGTAATCACCTCCTTCCGTACTCATCATAGCATGGTTCAACGGAGGGGGAAAGGAATAAAGGAGGAATCGAACATGAATAAACTTGTAACCGTTTATAAACATCAACTCGTTACGGACAGCCGGCAGGTAGCTGACCGGTTTGAAAAAAGCCATAGGCATGTGCTTGACGCAATTCGGAACCTTGAAAAGGGTATGCCGAAAATTGGGCAGACCCCCATGTTCTACGAAACAACATACGTCAATGAGCAGAATGGGCAAACCTACCCAATGTACCTCATGAACCGAGACGGCTTTAGCCTCTTAGTTATGGGCTTCACGGGAGCAAAAGCCCTGGAATGGAAACTGAAATTCCTCGAAGCTTTCAATGCTATGGAAAAGGCCATCAAGACGCCGCAGATTACGCCGAACCCGCATTACCGGACGCGGATGATCAAGACAGCGGTAAAGGATGCGGCCGACACGGCAGCCATGATCGCCGATACCTTCGGAGTCAAGAAGCCAATGGCCATGACCGCAGCCATGCAGATGGTCGGTAAAGCCTATGGCGTGGATATGACACCGCTGAAGCAGTTCATCCCGGCGGAAGACAGTCCATCGACGCTGACACCGACAAAGATTGCTGCGGAACTCGGCATCTTGAACAGCAAAGGGAATCCCAGCCCACAGAAAGTGAACGCCATGCTGAAGGACAAAGGGCTTCAAGAAAAAGTCGGACCTGACTGGGCGCCAACCGAAGCCGGAAAAGCCTACTGCGAACGCATCCCGTATACCCACGGAAACGGGCACAGCGGCTATCAGCTTCTCTGGGGCCATCACATCCTCGAACTGCTGAAAGATGGCGACCAGGAAGCGGGGCACTAGGAGGCGAAAGGAGGGAATCATATGAAGCCGGTTATCTCGATGAACGAACTTATGAATCGTTGGGATTTGAGCCGTCCTGCCATTACAAATATGGAGCAGGACGGCCTGCTCAAGCGGCTCAAGCTCCCCGGGGTCAAGTACAGCATGAAGAACGTGTTAGAGCTCGAGGGGATGGACTCAGCGGATTGGACGCACAGCCCCTTTGAATGGCGCCGCCTAAAGGATGAGCTGGCACGAACACGGCAAAAGCTGGAACGGTGCCGGACCTTCATTAGCCGGTTGTCGGCTGATATGAGCCAGTTTGAATACGAAGAAAGGAGGGATTCACATGAAGACAATGAAGATTTACGAACATGGACAGACAGAGCCAAGGCGTAAGCCCAAGTTCCAGGTTTTCCGGGCGGGGCTGGCCCTTGTGGCCGCCTTCGGAGTCGGGCTGTACATCGGCAGCGCGACTCCCTGGACACAGGCCGAAATGGTCGCCGCTGATACGGCCATCATCCACGTCGTCGACACAGATGAAACGCTGTGGGAAATCGCTGGCCCTGTAGCCGACAAGACCGGCCAGGATATCAGGGAGGTCATCTACCAGATTCAGGTCAACAACGACCTGGGCCCGAACCCGACACTGAAACCAGGCCAGCGCCTGGCCATCAGATACTAAAAATGGCCGCTGCCTGAGCTACCAGACAACGGCCACATACCAAAAAATTCAACTTCATTATACCAGAAAAAAGGAGAGGAAAACCATGAAGAATCAAAATATTGAGGCCCAATTATGCGAAAAGTGTAGAGACTTGCAAGATTTCGCCAAGAGAAATGACTATACCAACTTAATTGTATTTACCCCTAAAATCGACATCGAAAAGGTTCAGCAGCAGGGGGAGGGGAAAGGACGCACAACCCCGTCTGTATCGGTAAACGGAAACCTTTTGGAAGCCTACTGCATGATGTACGCGGTCTTGATTAGTATGGCGGACGATGCCGGCCTGCCGCTGAATATCCTCATCGACGAATTCAGCCGGTTCTGCTATGAACGGGACTTCCGGATTGTAGAAAGGAGCTGACGACCATGGCTTATCGCAACTGTGATTTGATCCTGTCGGTCCGGGAGGCCGAAAAGAATCATGATAAATGGCTCAAGACCCGCGACATGGGTATCGGTGGCAGCGATGCCGCCATCATCCTGGGATACAACTCATATAAATCCCCATATCAGCTTTGGATGGAAAAGACCGGCCAGGCCGTTCCGCCGGATCTGTCGGGCAACCAGTACATCTACTGGGGCCATAAGAATGAACCGAATATTGCCGACTGGTTCCAGGAAGAAATAGGCAAAAAGGTCCGGAAACTGGGGACGCTGCAGAACCGCAGCTTTCCCTTCATGCTGGCCAATGTAGACCGGGAAGTCGTCGGGGAGAATGCCGGTCTGGAAATCAAGACTGCCGGCGTCAGCCAATACAAGAAATGGCAGGGCGACGAAATCCCGGATGCCTACTACTGCCAATGCCTTCACTATATGGCCGTGACCGGTGCCGACCGCTGGTATATCGCGGTCCTCATCGGCGGGAACGACCCCACCTATAAGGTGGTTGAACGGAACGAGCAGGATATACAGGCACTGATTTCCGCAGAACGGGAATTCTGGGGCCTCGTGCAGACACACACAGCCCCGCCGATTGATGGGAGTGTGTCCTGCGCCCAGGCACTGGCTGACCGCTATCATGGGGAAGATAGATCCATCGTCCTGCCGGATGATGCGGCACAGATTATCGACGACCTGCGCGGGGACAAAGAAATCCTGGAGCAGCTGAAAGCCCAGATAACGCTTCGCGAAAACCAGTTGAAGGACATGCTGGGGGAAGCGGAAATCGGGACGGTCGGCGATTACCGGGTCACCTGGAAGACAACGAACCCCAGGGAAACCTGCTCTCTTTCCAAGCTCAAAAAAGCGGCGCCGGACATCTACCAGACACTGCGTGACAAAGGCTTCATTTCTATTGGCAAGGCAAGCCGACGCTTTGCCATCAAATAAAAGGAGGAATCATTCATGAACACTAAAGGTGGACTTACGAAGAAGACGGCCCAGGTACAGCAGATGCAGCAGAAAGACACGAGTCTCAAAGGGCTCATCAAGGCCATGGAACCTCAAATCAAAAAGGCCCTGCCGTCGGTACTGACGCCGGAACGCTTTACGAGGATGGTCTTCACGGCCCTCTCGACGAACCCGCAATTACAGCAGTGCACGCCAGCCAGCTTCCTGGGGGCCATGATGCAGGCCGCCCAGCTCGGGGTAGAACCGAATACCCCGATTGGCCAAGCCTATCTGATTCCCTACCGGAACAAAGGGAAACTCGAATGTCAGTTCCAGCTCGGCTATAAGGGAATGATTGACCTGGCATACCGAAGCGGGGACATCAAGGATATCCAGGCGCACGAAGTATATGAAAACGACTTATTCGAATACGAATACGGTCTGGAACCGAAACTCCGGCATGTGCCGGCCATCAAGGACCGTGGCGACGTCATTATGTACTATGCCGTATTCCATATGACCAACGGCGGTTATGGATTCGAGGTGATGAGCAAAGAAGACATCACCCAGCATGCCAAGAAGACAAGCCAGTCTTTCAGCTCTTCCTATTCACCCTGGAGTAAGTATTTCGACGAAATGGCCAAAAAGACGGTCATCAAGAAAGTATTGAAATACGCACCGGTCAAGACGGAATTCGTCCGGGCCATCGCCGCAGATGAAACCATCAAATCGACCCTCTCGGAACACATGGTCGATGAAGAAGACGAAACCGTCACCATCGACACGGAAGCGGAAACTATGCCGGCCGATGAAACCACACCTGACGGCGTAGATTCGCAGACTGGCGAAGTTAAAGATGGCTTTAAAGACGAAGATATGTTCAGCCCTGACTTCAAGGGCGATAAATAAGAGTTAGCGGCGGCTTCGGCCGCCCATCTCCTCGAAAGGACTGTTATGGAAAGACTGAACATCAAGTATATTGACCAAATAAATGCTTTCCATGGCTGGTTGTTAACGAATCCGGTTCCAGCGTCGGCGCGGATTGTTTGGTTTTCATTGATACATTTCTGCAATAAAACCGGGTGGAAAGCGGAATTCAATCTGGCCATGTCGGTGCTGGAAACAGATACGGGATTAAGTAGGCGGACTATTGAGCGCGCCCGAAGTATCTTGCAGGAATCGGGATTGATTCATGTAAAAGCAAGGGCAGGGAATCAATCACCGATTTATAAAATCATTCCTTTTGTGCGTCAATATGACGCACAGTCTGACGCACAATCTGCCACTGGCGGTCATGATGACGCACAATCTGACGCACAGTCTGTCGCACAATCTGACCACATACCTAGACATAAAGACATAAAGACTAAAGACAATAGGGTATACGACGACGTCGGATATAAAGAGGTACTCAAAGCCTATCGAAAAAACATCTACCCATGCCCGGGGAGATGGATCTAGAAAAGCTCAAAGCCATGGTCGATGACTTTGGAAGCGACATTGTCGTGAAGGCCATTGATAGGGCTGTCACTCGGAATAAAAGAAGTTTGGCATATATCCACGGCATTCTGAAAAGCTGGCAGACTGGAGGCTATGACGACGAAAACACAGCCCAGCCACAGCCAACGCCGCGCAATAGCAAAAAGGAAGCGATTGACGTCGTGAACCGCCTGATGGCAGAATACCAAGCCCAGGAACAGAAAGGAGAGACGAAAGATGACAACGGAAATATCGACCCTGCGAGCGATTGGTCTTTTGCAACTGGCGTACAAAAATGATCTCCCGGAGGAACGGCTGCGTTTCTACGTAGAGATGTTAAAAGACATCCCGCCGGCGGCCTTGTCGGCCGGGGTCAAGTACTGCATCAACCACTGCAATTTTTTACCTACCATTGCCGAAATTAGGAAGGCATCGGAAAAAGTGACTACGCTGGCAATGGGAACTAAGCCCATCGACAGTGCTACAGCCTGGGGCAAGGTCCAGAAGGCCATCGCCGTCGTCGGCTATACCGGCGTGCCGGACTTCGACGATCCGGTGACGCAGCGCGTCGTCGGCCGGTTCGGCTGGAAAGAGATCTGCCAGACGCCGACCGATGACACGGCCATCCTGCGGGCCCAGTTCCGCAAAGCCTACGAATCGGAAGCGGCCCACGTCGAAGAAGTGAAAGAATTCGCCGCGTCCGGCGTCCCGGTCCATCAGAAGTATCTGGCCGATGCCGGCCTGGCCGGCGTGAAAAAATTGACCAGCGAAGTAGCCGCCCGGATGAAAATGCCGGAATGATGGCAGAAAAGGAGAGAGAAAGATGGAAATTAAAATCGACATGAACGGCAGTGACGTCGAGCTGGTGGCGTTTTTACACAGCCTTACGATAAATCATAGCCAGAAAGAAGAAACGGGCGTTAAAACGGCAAATACGAAGAAAAAAGGCCGCCCGAAGAAAGCGGTGAAGGTGGACCCAGAACCAGCCCCGTCGGATGACATCCTGGATGATCCGGAAATGGCCGACATCGGAGCACACATTTTCGGGGAGGACAATCGGAATGAATGACATTTCACGGGCCATGGAAAAGAAACGGGCCGAAAAAGCCAAGCACCGCTATGCAGTCGGCGCCGAAAGCGGGGCGGACTGGGGGCTGACCCTCATCTACCAGGCCCTGCATGACAAGTACGGCTTTGGCCGCAACCGGTTCGCCAAACTCAACGCCGCCTGGGAGCACCTGGACTCGAAAGAGCACGGGTTCTCCATCCGCTGGCGGGATGAGCTGTGTGACGATTTCGGGTTCGACCGCTTCCTCAATGAGCGTGACGCCCAGCGCCTGGAACGGCTCATCACAGGCAAGACGAAGGACTGGCGTCTGCGGAAATACGTGACGGACCACGTGGCCGCCTCGGTCATCGTGACGCTGCACTCACTACGTCATGACTTCAAGTGGGGGGCAAAGCGCTTGCAGGATCTACAGCAGTACATCCACGACAACATCGACGCCGTCTTAAAGAGCAAGGTCCCTATCTGGGAATTCATGAAATGCCTGCACGTTGAATGCGGAATTGATTACCCGGCCCTTACGGCCTATGAAAAGCAGTTCGGGCCGGTCGATATTTACCGCGGGAACCGCGGAGAGAGGTAGAAGAAGATGACAAAAAGATACATTTTACAATTTCCTCGAGGCGTGGCTGTTTCAATTTTTCCATACGATACAGCTTATCTTAACGACGAAAAATTTTTAGAAGAATTCAAAAGGCAGATTCGGGAGGCTTTTCAGGAATATACAGTGGGAACAAATCCTGACTACATCCTGCAAGACAAAATTATGTTCATCGATTTAATCCGTGAACTGAATTTCAAAATATCCTCAAGACAAATCTTAAACGAATGTATCCGGAATCTAGTTGACGATACTGGGTCGTTTGACATAGAAAATTCTTTCGATACCGACGATTTGGAGCTGTTAATTGATGAAGCGTTAGCCAATATAGCAGGAGCTGGACCAACTGGAGCCCCGACAAGCATGTAAATGAAATAGCCATCCTGTTTGTCGGCATCGCTATAAAAGTAGTAATGAACTATATCCCAACACTTGAACCGAAAAAGCCGAATCGAGGTGACGAATGACATGAAGTTCGGACGATTTGAGCCATGGGCCGAATACCATGAAGACGGAGAATACTATGAATTTCATTGCCTGAATGGCTATGGGGCTACCGTCGCTCGTGGCCAGCATGATGAATTATTTGAACTGGATGTAATCAAACGAAACCGTCTTTACCCTAGTTACTGGGATATCACGTTTGATACGCCGATTACAAGCGACGTCCTGGAGAACCTGGAAGTTGACGACGTCGTGAAGGCGTTGGAAGACATCAGCCGCCTGGCCGATGATTATGATTTGCTTCGCGAAAGTTTTGTAGATCACGACGGGAACGTTGTGTTTGTGGATTAAGGAGGGAAAGCCATATGCAGCCTACTGATAAATGGAACTACTATCTCGACGATGATGATTGCACCTGCGTGGACTTCTTTGATTCCAAGGAAGCCGCGCTCAAAGCGGCTATGGAAGACGCGAAAAGCGGATGCGTCGACACCATCACGGTCGGCAGGGTACAAAAATTTGTTCCGGACGTCAGCGTATATACAAGCCTTCTCATGGAAGCTTTGCAAGACCAGGCTTACGACGTAGCCGGGGAATATGCAGAAACCTGGCTGGTCGACGTTACCGACGGTGATTTGAAAGACCTGGATGATATTTTAGACGCAGCCTTCACACACTGGCTCGACCGGCATCCGGAGTATAAACCCAATTTTTACACGCTTACGGATACGGAAACGTTCGACAAGGGAGGTGATCCGATTGATTGACATGAGCATGGAACGCGTCCGGGCCGTGATTGATAAAGCCTGCCAGGACGGGAAGAGCTACGCCACGATTGAAAAAAGTGGGGATGCTGCCGTGGACGATGCTGTCGCACAGACTATCGACAGCATGGGCTATAAGGTAGCCATCAACCCGCAGGAAATTCTTATCAGCTGGTTTTAGGAGGAATGAAAAAATGAATAATGTGCAGCTCATGGGCAACCTGGCACGCGACCCGAAAGTCAGCGTGACCCGGACCGGCAAGACCCTCGTCCGGATGACGGTGGCCTGCTCAGAAACCTACAAGGGGAGGGACGGCCAGGCGAAAGAAATGACGTCGTTCGTGCCGGTGACCTGCTGGCCGCCGTCGTCGGATCTGGCGCAGAACTTCTTGAAAGGCGACCGGGTCGTCGTCCTGGGGCGGTTTACAACGAATTCGTACGAAAAGGATGGAACCAAGCGCTACTACAGCGAAGTCACGGCGGACTACGTCGGGACCGTACCGAAAGCCGCTAAAGCCGCCGCGCCGGGCGAATCCTTTGAGGACATGGGAAATGCTGCGGACGACGAAGAGATTCCGTTCTAGGAGGCGCCCATGGTTTATAACTTCACCATCGACGGACGCCCGATGACCAAGAAAAACAGCATGACCAAGACTCGATACGGGCTCATTCAGTCCAAACAATACCGGGACTATGAGAAGGCGGCCCTGTGCCAGCTGATGACCCAGAAGCCACGCGGCTTCCGGACGATTGATTGCGCGACCCGGATGAACGTCGAATACTACATGCCTAATCGCAAGGGCTGGCCCGATTTATTTGGACTGATCCAGGCGACGGCCGACATTTTAGAGAAAGCCGGTATCGTAGAGGACGACGGCTATATCGCCGATGCGGCCTGCAGCTGCATCGCAGGCGTCGACCCGGTATGGCCACGCGCTGAAATCAAAATCATCCCCATGCCGGACGACAAACTCAACGAACTACATCCCAAGCTCAGAAAGAAGGTAAAAAAATGATCGATGACAAGATGGCCAAGATGGCTATAAACACCTTGAAAGAATATTGCAAGAATTTATGTTCTCGTTGCGCTGTATATGGATCATGTAGCCAAAAGTACTGCTACTTTGAAAATGTTGATGGTTACAACGACGTCGGTACGCTTGAAGATTTGCAGAAGTCTACCGGAAAGCCACCGAAATTTGACATCAGGCAGAAAGACAGCGCTGCTTTTCGGAATTATATCAATAAGATTTTCATGGAAGAAGCGGAAAAATACGGCCTCCCGATGAACACGGCCAACTCGATAAAATGGACTGCGCGCGGGACCATCGTAGTCACGTTTGTCGACGATGACAACAAGATGGATTACATTGGCGTGGCGAAATGCCACCCGGACGACGCCTTCAACCCGGAAATCGGCATCAAACTGGCTATTGAAAGAGCGGCCCAGGCGATGAAAGCGCCGTTCGTTCCGGCAAAAGACGAAGCTTATTATTACGTTGACGATGAGAATCTCATCTATAGCACCATCAATCACCATACAAACACAGATATTTTGAATATCGCACTCGGTAACTGCTTCAGGAAACATAAAGAGGCGCATGCCAATAAAGAAGCCATCAGGAAACGCATGGAAAGAGCTAAGGTGTTATTGAAATCATTACGGGAGGATGATGCAAATGCGATGGGTAGATGTAAATGACCAGCTTCCTATTCCACAGCGGCGCGTACTCGTAGCGATGCACGCAGGGACCGAATGGGAATTTAAAGCGGTGGGAATCTATTGCAACGACCATTGGATCGTAGATGGAGAAATGCGGCTTATCCCGCCGCGTGAAGTAGATTATTGGGCGCCGATTGCCTCGACGCCCAAACGGTAGGAGCGTGATAGCATGACGAAACGGAAGGTATGGATTGGGCTCATCATTTACGCTGTCGTATGCATGGCGGCGTTTGTGACGATGCTCGCCATGATCTTTAAATAGGGCGGTGAGGCTATGAAAAACTGGTACAAACCAGGCCCGGTCAAGGTGACGCGTGTGGAACCGGACCCGCGGCCAAAGAAAACGAAGCCTGCCTGGCAGGAATACAACGACGTAATGGATTATCAAGCACGGAATATCGAGAAAATCCGGCGGCGGTTAGAACACGCACGGAGGAAGTAGCATGGCAGGCGGCATCAAACTGAATAATTGATTCATCGCATACAGGCCTGGAAAGACCTGTATGCTGTTCACGTTTATGAAGGAGGTAACCATGTATCACAACGACTATACCGTATTAGTGAAGGAATATCTGAACCGCTATAATGAATTCAAGCAATATGTGGCGAACGTTGAGGCGGAAATCGAAGACTATAAAGAGATGTTGAAGCTCTCAGCCGTCCCTAAGGTCCCCAGCCTGTCGCCTGCTGGCGGTTGTGGCGGCGGCGATGGGACCAGCCCGCAGGAACGGGCGTACTTTAAACAGGAAGACTTGGAAAAGCGTCTCGAAGGCAGCTATCAGGACCTTCTGGAAGTACTACCGAAGGTCCGCAAGCTGGACCGGTCCCTGGATGCGCTGAAAGCGACGAATCCCGTGGATTATCGCATCATCCGCGCCCGATATATCGACGGATCGTCCTGGGAAAGCACGTCCCGTTATGCCGGCGCCAGCGTGACCTACTGCCGGACGGAAGCCCGGAAGACACTGCGGCGGCTGACCGGGGCCATGTTCGGCGAAGAATCCATCCCGATGCAGATGAGCCTGGTATTCATTGACGGCAGCGAAGCGAAGGGAGACGACCATGAGGGAAATTGTGGATAACTTTTTTTCGTGTCGTTTTTTGACAGAATCGCGCAGAAAAAAAATATATTTGAATACGGAAAAAGTTGGTCGGACGTGGTACGATAATAGCGTGAGAGTTGGGGATGACGCGAGGGGCTCGTGTCACGCACCAGTCCATTAGCTGCCCTTGCGCATCCCACACACTGTCACCAGATACGCACCTCCTTTCTTTTAAAGTTGCGGTACATGGATAGTCATGGCGCCACTACCCATGTACTGCTATACGGCGGAGTAGCTCAATGGTAGAGCCAAGGGGCCTCCTATGTTGCTGGTTCGAGCCCAGCCTCCGCCCTCTCCTTTTGGGGCGTGTCTATCATAGGGACGTAGCTCAATGGGCAGAGTAGTGGTCTCCAAAACCATTTGTTGAAGGTCCAAGCCCTTCCGCTCCTGCCAAATCGAATACATAGGGACTTAGTCGCCTGTGTCTGGTGAATAGCCGGACAGGGTAACGGGTCTCTTTTTTATTACAAGGAAGTCATGAAGGTTGGTGGCGATTATGTAGCATGGATAAATTGACGTTAAAGCAGAAACGGTTTGTAGATGCCTATATTGAGACCGGCAATGCTACAGAAGCCGCTAGAATGGCCGGATATAGTAAGAAAACTGCGAATCGTATTGGTACAGAAAACTTGTCAAAACTTGTCATCCGCCGAGCTATTCAAGAACGCCTGGATGCCATGGAAGCGGCCAAGACAGCAACGCCGGAGGAAGTGATGCAGCACTTGACAGCGGCCATGCGAGGCGAGATACGGGAAGAGCATATTGTATCGGAAGGAACCGGTGAAGGATGTTCCAGGGCCCGCATCATGAAAAAGCAGATAAGCGCGCACGATCGACTGAAGGCGGCAGAATTGCTGTTGAAGCGGTATCCGACTAAGCCAGCACGGGAAGAACAAGAGCTTCGTAACGAAAAACTCCGGGCGGAAGTCGCAGATCTGAATACGCATACCGATGAGGAGGCAGTTGCATTTGAATTCTCACGTAAATCGGAAACGACAGAAGAAAATTAATATAGCTGACCTAATCGCCCCATCATTCGATGAGGTCTTTTTTGATGTCGAGCGGCACCTGCATACCTTTTATCTGTTGGCGGGTGGCCGCGGCAGTGCCAAGTCATCGTTTGTGGGCGGTATCCGCATCCCCGTATCGGTGATGGAAGATCCGGATGTCCATGCCGTTGTCATCCGGAAGGTCGGCAACACTATCAAGAACAGCGTATTGCCTCAGATTGTCTGGGGGCTGGAGCAATTGGGCGTCCTGGACAAGTTCCGCGTCAAATTGTCGCCGCCGGAAATCACGTATAAGAAAACGGGACAGAAAATCCTTTTTTTCGGGCTGGATGACCCGGCTAAGGTTAAATCCATTAAACTGCCGTTCGGTTATGTCGGTATCGTGTGGTTCGAGGAATTGGACCAGTTCAGCGGCATGGAAGAGATTCGTAACGTGTTGCAGTCTCTCCTGCGCGGCGGCCAGTTCTATCAAGTATTCGGGACGTATAACCCGCCGAAGAGCCGGAACAACTGGGTCAATGAAGAAATTCTCGTGGACGATCCAGATCGGCTGGTCCACCACTCGACCTATTTGACCGTGCCGGAAGACTGGCTGGGGCCGCAGTTCCTGGCCGAAGCGGAAAAGCTCAAAGCCAAGAATGAAATGGCCTATCGGCACGAATACCTGGGCGAAGTCACAGGTACAGGCGGCGCGGTCTTTGAAAATGTCGAAGACATGGCCATGAGCGACGAACTTGTCGGAAATTTTGACAGGTTGTATTACGGCCTGGACTTCGGTTTTGCCGTGGATCCGCTGGCCTATGTCGCGATGTACTATGATGCAAAACGAGAAGATCTGTATATTTTCGATGAAATCTATCAGCAAAAACTGACGAACAGCCAGGCGGCTGGACGGATAGCACAGCGAACCGGCGACAGGCTGATTATTGCAGATAGTGCAGAACCGAAATCTATCAAAGAAATGAAAGATTACGGATTACGCATTACAGGTGCACGTAAAGGGCCGGACAGCGTAGAGCATGGAATCAAGTGGCTCCAGGACCGGGCGCATATTTATATCGATAAACGGCGATGCCCGAATACATTCCGTGAATTTATTAGTTATGAATACGAGCGGAACCGGGAAGGGCAGTTCATCAGTGCCTACCCGGACAAAAACAACCATGCTATTGATGCAGTACGATACGGCATGGGACCGGCAATGCCGCGGGCAGGTATCCATATTTTGAGGTGATTACATGGATTTAGAGACAGCAAAAAAGGTAATCAAACGATACATTGCGGGGCATGGAGAATTCCAGGCACGTGCATGGACGGCTGAACGATATTATCGTGTACAGAATGATATCTTATTTCCTCCGTCAAAAAAAGAAGAGGCAGAAAAAGAAAATCCGCTCCGCCATGCAGATAACCGTCTGCCACACAGCTTCTATAAACTACTGGTCAATCAGAAAGTAGCGTATATGTTTACGACGCCGCCTATATTTGATGTGAAGAACGATGACCAGAACCAGCTGATTACGCAGTCATTGGGGGATTATTATGGAAAACGTTGTAAGGATTTGGCCGTCAATGCATCTAACGCAGGGATAGCATGGGTACATTACTGGATGGATAGCGAAAACGGTTTTACCTGGGGCGTCGTCCCCTCGGGAGAAGTGATTCCGGTCTGGTCCCCTAAACTGGATCATCAGCTTTTGGCTGTGCTCAGGGTATATCGCGATTTTGATGACAACGGGGATGTATACGACGTTTATGAATACTGGAATGATACAGAGTGCCAGGCATTTCGTAAACGGGCCAGTGACGATATTGCTACAGGGTTGATGCCGTGGCCATGTTTTACGGAATTTTATGATGCCGGTATATCGCCTGCAGCTAACCGGTTCATCCACCAGTTAGGAGATGTTCCTTTTATCCCGTTCTACAATAATAATCTGACAAGCAGTGATTTGGACGACGTAAAGCCGCTGATTGATGCATACGACAAAACTTACAGCGGATTTATGAATGACCTAGAAGATGTACAGGAAGTTATTTTCGTTCTCACGAACTATGGCAGTGAAGATTTGGCACCTTTCCTGAATAATCTGAAGTATTACAAGGCAATCAATATCGAAAATAATGGTAACGGAGATGCTTCCGGGGTTTCTACGCTGACTATTGAAATACCTGTCGAAGCGCGGGATAAAATGTTGGAACTTACCCGTAAATCTATTTTTGATATGGGACAGGGAATAGATCCACAGCAGCAGGGGCTGGATAAGACGTCTGGAGAAGCAATGAAATTCCTGTATGCTCTGTTGGAACTCAAAGCAGGAATGATGGAAACGGAATTCCGGCTAGGATTCAACAAGCTGATACGGGCTATTTTACGTGTCCATGGACAGCTGTGCCAGAACATCATACAGACCTGGACTCGTACCAGTATCCGAAATGACGCGGAACTGGTTGATATGTGTAGTAAATCCAATGGCATCATCAGTCGTAAGACCATTCTCAAAAATCATCCTTTTGTCGAAAACGTGGATGATGAAGAAAAAGAGCTGGATGAGGAAGAAAAGAATCAAGCTGATAAAGACGATATCTATGGCGATTTGGGCGGTAAGGGAGGTGATGGCGATGTATAAATGGCTTAAACGATATACAGAACAGTTCAGCGAGGATTTCCCATTTAAATCTGTTATGGATAAGACGGAATATGAAATCTGTCGGATTATTCAGGAATGTTGTGAAAGAAATACAAAGTATGTGGCATCCGTGACTGGCTCCACAGGAACGACTACGTAAATAGGCTTATTACTTTGGCGCGGGTCGGTAACCGCGGTAAAAACCGGAAAGGAGATATAAAATGACGATTGAAGAATTAATCCAGGAATTAGGGATTGCTGATGATAAAAGGGAAGAAGCTTCCAAAACTTTTCATGATTATCTGGATGGCAATTATGTAACAAAATCTCGTTTCAATGAGGTCAACGAGGAAAAGAAGACCTTGAAGACAACAGTTGCAGAACGAGACAAGCAACTGGAAACCCTGAAGAATAGCAAAGGCGATACAGAATCCTTAAAAGCACAAATCAAACAGCTTCAAACGGAAAATAATCAGGCAAAAGAAAAATATGAAGCCCAGATGAAGAACCTGAAACTGACTACGGCCATTCAACTGGCTATAGGTGATAGTGCGCAGGATGTCGGGATTGTTTCCGGATTATTTGACAGGGATAAGCTCATCCTTGGTGAAGATGGAAAAGTCGCTGGTCTTGATGAACAGCTTAAGACACTCAAGGAAAGCAAACCTTTTTTGTTTAAAGCAGCACCTGGTAATCCGCCGAAATACAGTCCTAATGGTGGCGGCGGAAATAATTTGAAGAATCCCTTTGCTAAAGAGACATTCAATATGACAGAACAGGGCAAGCTGTTGCGTGAAAATCCAGAACAGGCCAAAGCCTTTGCAGCGGCCGCTGGAGTCACACTCAATGTATAGGAGGTAATGAATTATGGCAGGAACAACTTTGACAGACGTCATTGTACCGGAACTCTTCAACCCGTATGTCATTCAGCAGACAATGGAAAAATCGGCGTTTTTCAGTAGCGGTATCATTACACGGAATGCAGCTTTCGATGCATTAGCCAGTGAAGCGGCCCGTACACATAATATGCCTTTCTTTGAAGATCTTTCTGGTGATGCCCAGAATATCGTAGAAGGAAAATCAATCGAATTCCAGAAAATCACGTCTAATAAAGACGTATCGACAACTATCATGCGTCAGCAGAAATGGAGTGCTACCTCTCTTTCGGCCGCACTGGCAGGTAGTGACCCGATGCGTGCCATCGGTGACCTGGTTGCTGATTACTGGGCCCGTCAGTATCAGAAAGAACTGATTAATATTTTGACTGGTGTCTTTGGAGCCGATACAATGGCAGACCATGTGCTGGATATTTCCAAAAAGACAGGCAATGCCGCTAATATCAGCGCGTCTGCCGTCATTGATACTCTGCAGCTCCTGGGTGACGCTCAGGATCAGCTGACAGCGGTTGTTATGCATTCCGCAACCAAAGCATACCTTAAAAAACAGAATCTCATTACGACGGAACGGGATAGCACTTCCGTGGAATTCGATACGTATCAGGGACGCCGCGTCATTGTAGACGATGGATGCCCGGCCGCTGATGGTGTTTATACGACGTACTTCTTCGGATCGGGAGCAGTAGCTTACGGTGAAGGGAACCCGGTAGGTTTCGTACAGACAGAAACGAAACGTGACCCGGACCTTGGCGCCGGTATCAACATGCTTTACAACCGTCGCTGCTTCATCATGCACCCTCGCGGAATCGCATGGCAGAATGCTGTACGTGTCAACGTAGAATCTCCATCCAGAGAAGAACTGGCAACGGCAACAAACTGGAAGCGCGTGTATGAATCGAAAGCCATCCGTGTCGTAGCATTGAAACATAAAGTAGGCTGATAAGGTCAGGTGGTGAATGTGGACAGCGAAGCGTATTGGGCACAGAGAGCCATAGAGCGGGAAAAAGAATGGCACAAGAAATGCCAGGAAACCATTGAAAAGGAACTGGCCCGGTACTATCTTGCATCGCTGGGCCATATCCAGACCGATATAGCGGCACTGTATGGCCGGTTTGCCAAAGATAATGCGCTGTCAGTCGAAGAAGCGCGCAAGCTGATTACGGGAAGTGAATACCGTCAGTGGCGTATGACGATTGAGAAATATATAAGGCAGATAAAGGAAAACGGGGACAAAGGTCTTGAACGGGAACTGAATGTCCTGGCCATGCGCAGCCGTATCAGCCGGCTGGATAAGCTGTACAGTGAAACCTTGATGGAACTGGATGCGTTAGGACATAAGGTTTCTGAAACCATGACGGATTTCCTCACAGATGCATACAAAGACAGTTATTATCATGGGCTGTTTGATATTGGGAAGGAAATCGGATTGCCAGCCTCCTTTGCTAAAGTCAACCGTGATGATCTGACGCAGGTGCTCCGGAATCGATGGAGCGGGATGAACTACAGCCAGCGAATCTGGAAAAATCAGCGGCTGCTGGCACGAACACTAAAGTCTGAGATGATGACAGCCGTTCATCAAGGGGAAAGCATAGATGCTATCTCAAAGAGGGTATCCCAGCGGATGGATGTCGGAATCAGTAATGCACGACGTCTGGTCCGGACAGAGCTGAATTACGTTGGAAATCAGAGTGCCATGGACAGTATCAAAGAAGCAGGGATGAAGTATTACCGCTTTTCTGCGACACTGGACCGTCGGACGTCAGCGACCTGCCGGGAACATGATGGCCATGTTTATCCCATTGGCGAATATCAGCCAGGCAGTACGGCCCCACCACTTCACCCGAACTGCCGTTCCACAGTCGCCGGCAGCCTGTACGGGCCGGATAAAAAGAAGACGGGGACGCGCATTGCCAGGAATGATAAGGGCAAGACATACTATGTGCCAGCTGACATGACATATGAAGAATGGTACAATAAATATATCGAATCAACTATTATACCAACTGGCAATGCAAACTGGAAAACTAATGAACTTTGACTCCGCAGTAAATGCTTTGCTTGTAGATAGCCATTCTATTGCGGAGTTAATGCCGCAACTCAATTGGACTTAAGCCCAGTTGAATACTTAGCGCTCACAATGTGGGTGCCTTTTCATACCCAAATGGAGGTGGTAGGTATGCAGTGTGTAACGGCAAATGAAGCGGTAGCGCTCATTATTTCCAATGTGCAAAGTATCCGTGGTGAGCCGGCAGAGTATGCAGTTCTTACGATGTATGCAAATAAATTTGTCGGTTTTGTTCTGGATTATTGCAACCGGGAAGATTTCCCTGAAACGCTGATCTATACAGCAACGGATTACATATCACAATGGCTGGAAGATAAAGCGAATGGCGGGCGTCAGGGTGCATTGAAGAGCCTGGAGCAGAACGATACAAAATTCCAATTTGCGGTGTCAGATATGACGCAATTGGGAAGCCAGATCGATGCGGATCTGCAATCTTTTACAGCCCATCTTGCGCCGTATCGAAAAGTCAGGTGGCCCGTATGACGATGCCATGGAACCGATGCAAGAATCTGCTCATGAAATACATGTATAAAGACCGCGTCACCGTGTACCGGCAGCAGTCAGTAAAAGACGACGAAGGTGCCGATGATTATACGGTGCAGGCCATCTATCAGGAACTCCCGTGCCATCTGACGCAATACGGCAAAGAACTGCAGAGCGGGCAGAATCCGCGGGAGTTCTTCACAAAGACGGACCTGCGTATTTGCCTGGACCCGGAATACGATATTTTGCCGAACGATGTCCTAGTCATCGTGCATGTCGGCCAAACCTTTACGCTTAATGCCGCGAAGGCTTTCAAGTATCCGGACCATCAAGAAATCAGTGTCCGAAGAGAGGATGAGGCGTAATGGCTATGCTCTTTGATGATGGGTTCTCGGCCTTTGATGACCGCCTGGCGGCCATTGAAGAAAAGGGAGCCTCGAAAATGGACAAATTCGTTGCCCAGGAAGCGGAGGTTATCATTGGGAAAATCAAGGATAACACGCCGACCCGGACGGGCCGTCTCAAGAACGGCTGGAAACATTCCCGGGCCACACAGGGGAAGACAACGATTTACAACAACGTCAAATATGCCGCCCACGTCGAGTATGGCCATCGACAGACGCCGGGGCGGTATGTACCGGCCATCGGGAAGCGGCTGAAGAAAGATTTCGTCCCTGGCAAGAAGATGATGCATAAAGGGATGATGGAGGCCGGGCAGACCTTCGAGGCAGATTCTGAGGCCATCTTCAAGGCGGTGTTGGACGAATGATGACGCTCCGCGATATAAAAGCGGCCATCGTGGCCGTACTCAATCAAAACTTCAAAGATTATAAGGTGCATTTCGACAATGTCGAGAAATCGGATGCACCTTATTTTTATGCCGAGTTCATGCCGACGGCCACGACCGTGGACGACCTGTTCAGCGACCGGCTGATTCAGGTAGATATTACCTATATCCACCCGGAAGACACTATGGGACGCGTGAGCCGCACGGCTGTCTTCGAGGTAGCCGATGCCCTGGACAAGGCTTTCCGCCCTGTCCTGGCCGTCAAGGACCGGCATATTACGATTCTCGACGCAGAGATGACCATTATTGATGACATCCTGCATTACATTTTCAATCTTGATTTCCGTGACAACTTCGAGGGTGCCGGCCGCATCCAGTATGAACTGGCCCAGCACCTGGAACTGGAAATCAACAAGCTCAATCAAACGGAAGGGGAATAGCATATGGCGAATGAACAGGAATTGTTCGGCATGCCGCAGATTATCATCAATTTCCGTACCAAAGGCACGACAGCCATTAAGCGCAGTGCCCGCGGTATCGTGGCGATGATTCTGCACAACGAAACGAAAGACGAAGTCCATAATTATACCATCCGCGACGTATCCGACATCCCGGAAACAGGTCTGACGGATGAAAACATAGACCTCATCAAGAAGTGTCTGCTTGGTACGCCACTTCGTATCCTGGTCTACACGTTGCCGAATACCAATGTCGACGGCGCTACGAAGACCCAGGCCAACGCCCTCAAGATGCTGACCAACATCAAGTGGAACTGGCTCTGCGCACCGACAGCCTCGGTGCAGGAACAGCAGGACCTGACGTCTTGGATTAAGGCACAGCGCAGCAACAAGCATAAAACCTTCAAGGCCGTGTTATCGGGCCAGGCCGCAGACCATGAAGGCATCGTTAACTTCTGCACGAACGACATCAAAGTACAGACCGATACAGACAGCTCCGGCAATCCGGTCTATACGACGTACACGGCCTTGCAGTATACGGCCCGTATCGCCGGCATTTTGGCTGGCCTGGCCCTGGACCGCAGTGCCACGTACTTCAAATTGACCGAAGTCGAAAGCGTCGAAGTCTATGAAGATATCGACACGCTGATTGACAAGGGCGAACTGCTCCTCATTGACGAGCAGGATGGCGACGGCGTCAAGATTGCCCGCGCCTGCAACAGCCTGACGACCTTCACCACAGATAAAGGCGAAGAGTTCCGGAAAATCAAAATTATCGAAGGCATCGACATGGTCACCGACGACATCCGCGATACCTTCAAGAAGTATTACGTGGGCAAGGTCATTAACGACTACAACCACAAAATGCTCTTCATTTCGGCCATCCTGGTCTATTTCTCGGAAATCAAGGGCAACGTGCTGGATGCCGATGCCGCTAATACGGTCGACATTAACACGACCTGGCAGAGCAATTACGCAAAACTCCATGGTGATGACCCGACGACCATGTCGGTCATGGAAATCCGCCAGTACAATACCGGCGATACGCTGGCCCTGGCCGGTGACATCCGCTTCGTGGATGCCATGGAAAACTTGAAGATTGATTTCACACTGTAAGGAGGCCTGACAAATGGCAAGAAGCGAATATGACGTAAAATATCGCGGCAACCGGCGCTGGAACGGCTCCCACGGGAAATTATGGTGGGAAGGCGAACTCATCTTTGAAATTGAATCGTTCGAAGTCGACGTCGAGCCGAACCGCGAAGATGTGCTTATCGGGAACAGTGTAGACAGTAAGATCGTATCCCTCAAAGGTACGGGGACGCTCAAAATCAAGAGCGTCATCAACCGGAATCTGAATAAGTACCTGGAAGACTGGAAGAGCGGCCATGACCCGCGTACGACGCTGGTCGGCCTGGTCGAAGATCCGGATATGATTGACGCCCAGAAAGAGCGCATCACGCTTGATAACGTCTGGTTCAACAAGCTGTCGCTCATGAATTTTGAAAAAGGGAAAGTCATCGAAAAAGAATACCCCTTCGGCTTCACGCCGGAAGACGCTGCATTTACGGAAACCGTTGAATAGGAGGAGAACATACTATGGCAGTTAGCATTCAGGAATTGATTAACCAGAAAGACAAAATCGAACAGAAGAAACAGGAAACCCTTGACCTCGACACCAGCGTCGGCAAGCTGACGGTCAAGAAAATCACGAAAGGCCTCATGGCCGAAATCATGGACATCACCGACGGCTCCGACGAATACTGCATCTTACAGACCGTCGTCGAACCGAACTTGAGGGACGCCACCCTGCAGCAGGCCTATGGCTGCGTCGAACCGACGGATATCATCGACAAATTGTTCGATGCCGGCGAGATTCCGGCCATTGCCCGCAAGATTTCCCAGCTGTCCGGCTATGGGAAAGACATCGAATCGAAGGTCCATGAAGACGTAAAAAACTAATCCAAGAGGACTGGGAAGCGGCCACGGCGGCCGCCCTGGTCCTCCGTGGGCATCGACTGGACTATTTCTTCGGCTTGAACCGGTTGGAAAAGATTTTCTGCTATGAGGCTGTCTGTCTGGAGCAGCAGCGTGAATTGGATTTGGCGACGCTGCCATTGAAGAAAGGGGGCCGGTAGGCTGTGAGCAACTATGTTTTGAGCGCTACGCTGGAACTCAAGGACCAGTTTACGGCGCAGGTCAATAAAGCAAGGTCCGGCTTCAAGGGCTTGACGGAAACTCTGAAAAGCACAGGGAGCGCTTCGGATGCGGCCGCCGCCGGGATGGGAAAAGCCGGTACAGCGGCTGTCAAAGCAGCCGGCCAGGCGGACCGTGCCAAACGGGCCTTCCAGGGCATCCGCGGCATCTACGAAGCGACTATCCGTGCCAAGGACGACGCTACAGCAAAGATTCAGAAGGTCAAGACAGAGCTGAACGGGCTCAAAGGAAAGGCCTATACCGTGGCCATCAACGTCAAGCAGAATGGTGATATTGGCGGCATGAAGGACAAACTGTCCGGAATGGCTGCCGGTGCTATGGCCGGTCTTCCTGTACAGGCTGCCGGTTTTGCTGGGCTTGGCTACGGCGTCTTCGATGCCGTAAAGAATTATTCTGACTTCACGGCTCAGTTGTCGCAAATCAAGGCAGTCACTGGGTTGGATGCGGAAGCCATGGACGCCGTTAAGGAAAAGGCACTGGAACTCGGCGCAGATACGCAGTTTAGTTCGACGGAAGCGGCCCAGGGGATGACAGAGCTCTTGAAAGCCGGCGTCAGCGTTAAGGACGTTCTCGGCGACGCTTCGCAGGCAGCTCTCGATTTAGCTGCAGCCGGCCAATTATCTCTTCCGGAAGCAGCGGAAATCATGAGTACAGCTATGAACGCCTTTCATATGGATGATGCCACTCATGCAGCAGACATCTTGGTTGGTGCAGCCAATGCCAGTGCAACGGGCGTCCAAGAATTGAAGTATTCTCTCTCTGCTGTCTCGGCTGTTGCGGCCGGGGTCGGTATGAGCTTCGATGATACCAACACGGCCCTGGCAGTCTTCGCCAATGACGGCCTGAAAGGGTCTGATGCAGGTACGTCTTTAAAGACGATGCTCATGAACCTCTCACCGCAGACGAAGCAGGCAACAGAAGAAATGCAAAGACTCGGTCTTTTGACCGACGAAGGAACGTCTAAATTCTTCGACCAGGAAGGCCACCTGCGGTCCCTCTCAGACATCGCCGGCCTTTTGCAGGACCATTTATCTGGTTTAACGGATGAAGAAAAGATGAACGCCTTGTCAACCTTGTTTGGCTCGGACGCTATCCGAGGCGGCATGATCATGCTGCGTGAAGGCGCCAAGGGCGTCAAAGACATGAACGCAGCCATGAAAGACATCACGGCCCATGAAGCGGCCAAGGTGGCAATGGACAACCTGCGCGGCTCTCTGCTCCGGTTGAAGAGCGCCTGGGAAAACCTGACTATCAAGCTCTTAGACCATGGCATCGGCGATGGCTTGCGGGGCTTTACCGATGAATTCGGCAAGCTAACGTCGCATTTTTCCGGTCTCATTGACGACGGCCTACAGGTGACGGACGTCATCAAGATTGTGGGCGAGGGCATCAAGGATTTGAAAGATAAGTTCCTGGCCTTTGACGGCATCGGTTCGGCACTGGCAGGCGGGGCCTTGATCGTTGGGTTGAAAAAGATTTACAACCTGGCCATGAAGGTCAAAGACGTCATCCAGGGCATCCCGAAGAATCTTCCGGGCGGCACGCCGACCGGGGGGAACGGGCTTCCCAGCACGTCGTCTGTGAAAGATATGGTCGTCACGGCGACGAACGTCATCATCAACAGCAAAGGGGCACCGACCACGGCGCCTACTTCGGCACCACCGACGAACGCGCCGGTTCCGGTCCCGGAAGGAACTCCCAAAGGGACTCCGAAACCAGGATGGGGCGCCCGGCTCAGCAGCTGGGCGAAAAGGGTGCCATGGATTGGGTCGGCTATCGCATTAGGTGGAACCGCTCTTGATGTGGCTTATGCCCCGGAAGGAGAAAAGCTGTCTACGGCTGGACGGGATGCAGCTGGCCTTGCCGGTAGTTTTGCCGGTATGAAAGGCGGAGCCGCATTCGGCGCCTGGGCAGGTTCTATGGTTCCCGGGGTCGGTACGGCGGCCGGTGCGATTATAGGCGGCATCGCTGGAGGTATCGGTGGGGATATGCTCGGCCAGAAACTGGCCGAAGCCTTCCAGGGCATCAACTGGGATTCCTTTAGCCAGGTCATCAACGAAAAGAACGCGGAATGGAGCCAGACCTTTGCTCAACTAGGGCCGACTATAACCAGTACCTTTGAAGGCATCCGCCAATCAATGAGTGATACCGATGACTGGCTTACCGGGAAACAGGCCGAACTGCATCAGTATATGGCTGACTCCTGGGAAGGCATCAAACAGTCTGGGGCGGATACCTGGGAGAGCATCAAGCAATCCGGCGTCGACTCCTGGGATATGGTTTGCCAGGTAGCCGATGAAAAGAACGCGGAATGGAGCCAGACCTTTGCCGATGCGAAAGAATCGGCTGGCAACCGTCTGGCCGAACTGGAAGAATCGGCCAGCACGACCTGGGAAGAAATCAGCAGCGGCGCGTCGTCCATGGAAGGCGACATTGCCAGTGCTTTCCAGAATGCCAAGGATGAAGCTGAGGCGGCCTGGGACGGCGTAACGGGATGGTTTGAAGAGAATGTATGGGGACCGCTTTCAGAACGCGCACGGAGCGCCTGGAGCAATTCACAGACCACCATAGCAGATATACGTTCCTCGGCCAACTCTTTTTCCTTCAGCATCCCTAGTATCTTCTCCGGCCATGCGACTGGCTCATCATTTTACGCCGGCGGCTGGACGGAAATCAACGAACGGGGCGGCGAAATCGTCGACCTGCCGCAGGGAAGCCGTATCTATCCACACGCTACAACGGAGCGAATGATTCAAGCCGAACTGGAAGGCAGCCACTCGTCTGGCGGTGGCCCGGTCGTCATCAAGGGCAATACCTTCTATGTCCGCGAAGAGGCCGACATTGACCGCATCGCCTATAAACTGGCGAAACTGATTTCACAGGGCCATATCAACTACGGAGGTGGTTATTGATGAGCCTGGGAGGGTTAGGAAATACCATACAGGTCCTTTCGGCCATCTTTTCTAACGGCGGAGGAGCTGGACTGAAGCGGGAAATCATCATCGAAGGGCCGACGGGGAAACTCATCCTGCCGGTCACGCCGGCCAAATATACCGTCGGCGATGGACAGAAAAACAAAGTCGTCGACATCACGCAGGTCGGGGAAGCCCTGGTCTTCGGGATGCCGAAAGCCAGGACCCTGTCCTTCTCCGGATTCTTCCCCTCACTTACCCATGGCTACCCTTTCGTTGTGGGCGACTACACAGACCCGTCGTCCTGCGTCGAGAAACTGACCGAGTGGAAGGCGGCCCGGAAGGCCGTTCGCGTCATCATTACCGACTCTCCGGTCAATATGATGTGCGGCATCATGGAATTTTCCTACTGGGAGCAGGACGGCAGCCGGGATATCTACTACACGCTGAATTTTACGGAGTATAAAGAGCTAAACGTCCCGATGGCGAACAATGACAAGCCTATCGACGATAAGACGGGCCTCAAGGTCCGCCCGGTCGACCTGGACCAGAAAATCAAGGAAGAGCAGTCGCAGATCTCCAAAGGCAAGGCCCTGTTCCAAAAGGCCTGCGACGTCATGGACGTGGCCAAGAAAGCCTACGGCGACTATAACCACTGGCGCCGCGTCGTCCAGAGCAACAACTTGAAGAGCCTGGTCATCAACAACGCGGGAAAAATCCGGAAGTGGGTGATTAAGAATTGATCATCAAGCATAAGAGCGTCAAGACGGAAACCACGACCGACGAGAAAGGCAACCAGACGACGAAGCAGACCGAGACGATAGATGATTTGTCCCGCCTCACCGTAGGAAGAATCACCTGGGAGGGCTCCCGGCTACAGGTGGCCCGGAAACTAACCTTCTCGTACGTTCAGGACGCCCGGGACCCGAACCTGCCGAACTATGTCATCAACTGCGGTGAAACGGTCTATGGCTATGATGAAGACGGGAACCTGCAATTCCAGGGCAACGTCTACTCCATCGAAAAAGACGTCCAGCAGTCCACGGTGACGGTCACGGCCTATGACAATCTGTTCATACTCTGCCGGTCCAAGACGACCCGGAAATTCACGGATATGCTGGCCGAGGACATTGCCAAGGCGGTATGCAGTGAGCTGGGTATCAAAGCCGGGAAGCTGGCCGAGACAGGGAAGAAAGTCTCTTTCATTGCTCAGGAAAAGACGGGCTATCAGATTATCATGATTGCCTATACTGACGCGGCCAAGCAAATCAACGCTCATAAGGAAAACAAGGATGACCCAGACGTCCTCTTCCATCCCATCATGCGGGGCGATGAGCTGGACGTCATTAAGAAAGGCGAGCTCATCGAAGGGCTGGCGGCGGACCAGTACGTCAATATCGAGAACAGCCAGTACAAGGAATCTATCGAGGACATGGTCAACAGTATCATGATTACCGACCAGCAGGGCAACGTTACGGGCTACCAGACGAAGGACGAATGGATACAGAAATATTCTATGGTCCAGGACGTCTATAAGACGAACCCGAATGACAATGCCCAGGAAGCCATCAACAAGCTGTTCCATGGTCCGGACCGTTCTGGTATCCTCCAGATGACGGGCAGCTATGCCGCTAAATCGTCATATTCCATCCAAATCCGGGACATCCTGACGGAATTGTGCGGGAAATTCTGGATTAAATCCGATACGCATACCTTCGAGAACGGCATCCACGAGATGCGGCTGGAAATCGAGTTCGAGAACCTTATGAACAAAGAAGAAAAGCCGAAAGATACGACTGTCAAGACCAAGACCGGGCGTACGGCCTCGGCCATCGGCGGGGCAAATTTAGAGGCGTCGGCGGGCGTACAAGCTGGCTTTGCCGCTTGGGAAGGCGCTACCATGCCAGATGGCCGAAACGGCTGTGTCGAGGCCGCTACGCGTATTGGCAGTTATTATAGTCCCTTCTTGAAACAAGAATGTGACAACGGCGTCGCCTCGGTGCCGACGTTAATGGCTGACGCCGGGGATGCTGTTATCCCCTTCGACGAATCGAATCTGGAAGTCGGTGACTGCGTCGTCTTTGATGGCGACGAACACGTTGTCGTCTATGCCGGCGATGGCCAATATGTCGGTAATAATTCCAGCGGGAACGGCGGCGCCGGGGCTGTTGGAACCGGCGGTATCTATAACATCGGCATGACGCCGACGTCCATTATCAAAACGAGTCATATGTAGGAGGTGGCCACTATGGCAGGAATCCCTTCGGCCTCGCAGTCTGCGGCGGCCATCGTCGATGTGATGCATAGCGTAGTGCAGGGCGACCTTCCACGCGGCGCGCAGGTAGGCATTGTCGTAAGCCCGCCGCCGTCACTGGTGGTCAAGATGAACAATATTGAAATCACAGCCAAAGACGTCTACTGTTCGCGGTATCTGCTGTCTGGGTATACCCGCCATATGGTCGGCCAGACAAGTGACCGGGGAGGTGGGTCCGGGGATGCGGCCTATGAGAGCCACAACCATCCCATCGATAACGATGAGACCTGGACGGATACACTGAAACCGGGGACGCTGGTCCTCTTGATACCGATTTACGGCCAGAACGAGCAGCTGTACTGGCTGGCAGACAGCGGGGTGAAATTATGAGTGCAGAATACCCCTTTACCGGGGCCGTATCTGTCAATACCTATACGTCAGACCTGCCAGTCCCTAAGGAATATGCTTGGGATTTTGACAAGGACTGTTTTTTGTATGACAAAACAGGCAGGCACGTCATTGTTGAAAAGGACGAGGCCATCAAGGTATGGATCTACAAAGCCCTCAGTACGGAGCGTTTCCGATACCTGGCATACAGCTGGCAGTATGGCATTGAACTCAGGCCGTTCATAGGCAAGGTTATGGGGGTACAGCAGAGATACAGTGAAATCAAACGGATTATCATTGAATGTTTGATGGTAAATCCGTACATCAGAAGTATCGACAATGTAGATATATCACATGATGGAGACAAAGTTTCTATTGCTATTACGATTACGACGATTTATGGGGAGGTGAGCGTCGATGTATGAAGCCAGAGGACAGGATGAGATTTTAAAGGAACTGCAGGAAAACTCGAGTTCAGCTGTATCGAGTTTTGAAGGTACCTTTACGTATGATTCGTTTGCCACCAATAGTATTGAGTTCGCCAAGCAGGAAGTCGAACGGGAACAGGCCTATAGAGCCATGTTTGCCCGGACCAGCTGGGGCGAATACCTTGAAATGCGGGCGGAGGAACATGGCATTTTCCGGCGACAAGCTGTCAAAGCGAAAGGGGCTGTCACGGTCTCCGGTAATGGCACCGTGCCACAAGGAAGCATATTCCAGACGGCTACAGGGATTGCTTTCTATACAACAAAAACCGTCACGATTACCCAGTCCGGTAATATCCCTGTTGAGTGCAGTACTGCCGGGACGACGGGAAATGTAAAAGCTGGCACAATTACTGTCATCCCTATGTCTATCCCAGGTATCAGCTCCGTGACGAATGCCGACGCTACCTACGACGGATTTGACGAAGAAGATGACGCTATGCTGTACAATCGGCTAATTTTCAAAGTGCGCCAGCCTGCGACATCAGGAAATGTGAATGATTATATTGAGTGGGCTACGTCTATAGCCGGGGTCGGCCATGTGGCCGTTGTACCCCTTTGGAATGGAAATGGCACAGTAAAAGTTATTGTCACAGACTCTAGTGGGAATCCGGCGTCATCGAATCTGCTGACGCAGGTATCCACTACGATTGAAACGAAACATCCTATCGGATCTACGGTATCTGTCGTTGCGCCGACTATTTTAGAGTTACATATTGCACTGACACCTACTGAGGGCAAAGGCGATGCAGACGCTATCAAAACGTTGCTGAACGATTATTTCGCGTCCAAAAAATTCAGCGGTGAGAAAGTTTCTCTTGCGGTTATAGGGAAGATGATTATCGGCGACGATTCAACAAACGTCACAGATTACGACTCCCTTACAATTAACGGCGATACGAAAAACATTTCCTTAACAGACGAACAGATACCAAGAGTAACGGAGGTGGTGTTCAATGGCTGATGCTCCGGATTTCCAACTCTTACGGAATACCAAGGTTGACCTGAGTCGATATCTTCCGGCTTTCCTGTTCCGCGATACTGCCTTTGGTGATGCATTGAATACCTTATCTTATGAGCATGAATTGCAGCGGTTGACACTGGCAGGTGCTGCTAAACAGGCATTTGTCCAGACCGCAACCTGGGGCCTGGATGACTGGGAAGAATTTGTAGGGCTGGAACATGCCCAGGCAGATACGGTACAGACTAGAAGAAATAAAATCCTGATGAAGCTGGCAGGCACTGAGTCTGTGACGGTATCATCTCTTGAGGTTCTCATCAATCAATATATACTCGACAAAAGCGGCACTGTTACTGACCACCCTGAGACATACAGCGCAGATTTCAACATTCCACTAGTTGATAAGATGAGCCTGCTTAGCATCGCCAAAGACGTGCGTACATATATTCCGGCTCATATCGGACAGGTGTATAAAACGCACGCAGATACAAACGTAGAGAACCACATTGCCATGCTGAAATCCACGGTAAAGACCATTGATGTTTATCCAGTAGCCGTTGAAAAAATTGCTCCAGAATCGGGATTCTACGTTGCTATGGCGATGACAACGACAGAAAGACTTACTTTGTATATAGGAGGCATTTAATGGCAACTTACAACCAATTTGTAGTGACAGATGCTGGGCGCGCGCTGCTGGCTAAAGCGATCGCGAATAAAGGCACGTTCACGGTATCATCTATCAAGACGAGCTCGCATACGTACACACAGAGCGCGATTGCAGCGCTCACATCACTCGACGATATAAGACAGAGCTTCCCACTGGCGTCAGCCACTACAGTAGACAGTACAACTATCAAACTCGAATTCAACGTTACCAATGTCGGACTGGCTGCGTCGTACACGCTGGCCACGCTGGGTGTCTACGCGACGTACAATAATTCCGAGACGCTCTTTGCTGTCAGCACGGCAAATGACCCTGACATCATGAATGCTGAGCAGGCAGGCGCGCTGGTACGCAATATCCTGACCACTATCTACATCAAGACCTCGAATGCATCGAGCATCAGCATTGCCGTCGCAATGGACACGTACGTTACAAAGGCGATGCTCGATGCCGCTGAGAAGAAAGCCCTAGACCTTGCGCACCCGATTGGAAATGTTTACTTGAATATCGGTGGCGCAGACCCGGCGACGGCTTTCGGGGGAACTTGGAAGAAGATTGAAGGGTCATACCTGCTTGCGTCTGGGAGCTATGACGGCGTGACGCTAAAACCGGGAGCTCGAGTCGGCGAAACTCGACATGAAATTTCGCTGGAAGAGATGCCAAATCATGGCCATGAAGGGAATACTGACTATAACGGTAACCACCATCACGGTACCTGGGGCGAACATTCTAAATACGGCGGCGGGCCATTTGGCGTTTATGACAATAACTCAAATCACGCTGGCTCTAACGGCGGCGTTGACTGGGATAACATAATTTACAATACGTCAACAGACGGGGACCACATCCACCACTTCACGACCAGCAAATCCGGGGGCGGCAATCCAATGAGAGTAATGCCGCTTGCTACCGTCGTCGATGCATGGTATCGCACTGCATAAGGAGGTGACATAGTATGTCAAATTTTTCGAGCGGCTACGCGCTGACGACTGCCGGCGCAAAGCTCATGGCGGACGTCGAGGCTGGCAAGCTCACGCTCAAGCTGACAAAGATGCAGCTCGGCAGCGGGCATGCGAATACGGTCGATGACTATGCCACACGCTCGGCGCTCTTTGCACCGCAGAATGCGATGATCATCACGAGCATCACGACGGAGGACGCCGGCGATGTGCGCACGTGCTTACTCACTGCATCCCTGACGAGCGAAGCAGTAGAAGCTGGATATGAAGCGACAGAGCTAGGCATTTTCGCGCAAGACAGTACTGGCAAAGAAATCCTTTACGGGGTTTGCTACGATAGTACACCTGGCTACATTGCATGTAAGACGGACGGTAATAATGTGCAGATGGTTTTCCACGTACGCATCGCTACGACCAGCAAAACAACGGTCGAATTGGTACTGCCGAAGACCGCCGAAGAGCTCGTCGCGCTTGCACAAGAAAATTCCGCCAAAGCCATTGACTGCGCTACCGCTGCGGCAAAAAGCGCATCTGATGCATCTACAAGCAATAGCTACGCTCAGGCCGCGATGAGCAGCGCAGCTGACTATGCCAGCAAAGCAAAAAACAGCGCTACAGACGCCGCATCGAGTGCCACCGCCGCATCTACTCAGGCCGCCGCGGCCGCCGCATCGCAGTCCGCGATAGCTGATGTGCAGGTCAGCGTAGAAAAAATGTATCGCGCGATGTGCTACGATATTGTAGGACCGCCCCCCGAGTTCATGGCGGTGGCTAATTTTATCGTCGGCGCAGGACCGGCAGCCATGGCATCGGGCTAAAGGAGGGGGAGGGGCATGGCAGATACAAACAGGGGGCCTCGACTGAGTGGGGCTGGTGGGAGCGGTAGCCGCACTGCGATTATGCGTACTGCGTGCGCGGCGTCTCCGATGGTGGCCGCATCCGCTCATCACCGGCTGGACGATTTGCAAGAAAGGGTGAAATAAATGCTGAAAATAATCGGCACAAACATCTATCACATCCGCGGCGATACGGACAGCTTTGACGTAAATCTGACGCAGGAAGATGGCTCGGACATCGGACCTTATGCTGCCGTTTTTAGCGTCAAGAAAAAAATCACCGATGCCGGGTATGTCTTCCAGGCCCACGTCCAAAACGGCGTCGTGTCGCTAACACCTGACCTGACGGCCGATTTGGAGGCCGGGGACTATGTCTGGGACATCGAGGTCCGGACCCAGGACGGCTGGGTACAGACCGTTGGGCCGGGTATTTTTCGGGTCATCGCAGACGTAACGAGGTGATAAGATGGCAATACTAAAAGCTAAACTGAGCAGCCGAGGCCCGCAAGGCTACAGCGCTTATGACATTGCTGTACAGCATGGTTACACGGGCACGGAAGATGATTGGGTCAATAACTGGCTCCGGGGAACAATTATATCTATCACGACCGACTCAGAAAATAACCTGGTCATGACCGACATTAACGGCAATATTTTCTCTGTCCCTGTACCCAGTCTGAGCGAATCAGCTGACTCTGCGGCACAGGCCAAACAGTCCGCTGCCGATGCAAAAGCCCTGGCGGATATAGCCACACAAGACAAAGATGACATTGCTGGTGTAAAAGAAGCCGTAGAAGCGGCGTACCATGCTATGCTTTTTGACATCATCGGCCCGCCACCTGAAGAAATGAGCAACGGACATTTTATAGTAGGCGCTGGCCCTGCTGTCATGTAAAGGAGGTGACGATATGGCAGACACAACCACAACAACAAAAGGCGGATACTCCCGTATCCAGCACTCTATCGCGACAGCGGCGGAATGGGAGAAATACAACCCGGCCATCCGCCCCGGTGAGCTACTCTTTGTCAAAAAGCCGGACGGCAAAACGAGTGTAAAAGTAAACACCGGAGACAGCGATACCAAGTATGAAGACATTGCTACTGTATGGGACCAGGGCGTAGCCGACCAGCTACAAACCAACCTGGCCGACACGAAAGCCGCATCCAGCGCGGCAGTAGACGCAAAGAACGCGGCCCAGACATATGCCCGGCAAGCCGAAGCGACTGCGAACGCCATCAAAGAAAAAGAAATACTGGCTATCACAGACAGCGTACAGCTTGCAATCAACACCGAAGACGGCGGTCTGGACCTCGTCATTACGACAAAATAAGGAGGATGAAATATGGCAACAGATATTGTAAATTTTCCGCGACGCGAGGACTACACGCGCATCGCAGCGGCCATCGAATCGCAAAACGATATTTTTAGGAATCACTTTAAAACAGCCGGAGAATCGGCAGTAAGGTCCTGGGAAGGCTTCCGCAACCTCTGTCGTGCAGGCGGCATCCGAACGTACTACAGCGTAGGCGACCAGCTCCAGTGCAAGAAAGGCGACACGACGCTGACATGGGACATCGTGCATATCGGCGACGTCGAGGAGACGGGCGGCAACTACGTCATCTTGCAGACACATGACTGCCTGCCGATGGACACGATGGAATTTGACTCGCGCGAGGCGATTTTCCGCACAAAGACGGAGTTGCCTGCTGGCACGTATCACTTTACGACAGTTACGTCTGGCATCGCGGATCTAAATTGGACGGACTCTAGTAAATCCGGGTGGACAAAAAGCTGGCAGTTTACGACGACAAAAGCCGTGCCGGCCGGTGGTCAGATCAACTTCGCAAAAGGCATGGACTGGGATACGAGCCTTGCGCCGCTCGGTATCGCGACTTACTCGACGCCATCGGACACGACAGCACTTGAGACAGTTGCGCTCGCAGAGGGCACAGATGGCACGGACCTCGCAACGCTCGGCACGGTCAATCATGCGCAGCGCATCTGCTATGGCTACAATCGATGGAGCCAGTCTGGACTCAGACAATGGCTCAACAGCAAAGCAGGCGCGGGCGCATGGTGGAGCCCGCGTAATGATTTTGACCGCCCAGAGCATTATGCGACATGGGCGGGCTTTATGAATGACCTCGATGCCGATTTCCTTACTGTCATCGCGAAGTCGAACCTCATCACTGACATCAATAAAATCAGTGACGCCGGCGGTCACGAAACGACGCAGGACTACTTCTTCCTGCCCGCGATGGTCAACCTCAATGGCGGCGACAACTTCTACAACACCCCTGGCTCGGCTGTACAGGACATCGAAGATACGGTCATCTGGGACTACTACACGAAATTCCGCCGCGACGGCAAGACCGGCACAAATGTCGAACAAGATGATAATCGTCGCAAGTACAAACAGGGGACATCAACGGAATGGTCCTGGTGGGAACGGTCGCCGGGCTGCGATAATGCGTACAACGTGCGCTTCGTCACCGATGGCGGGCGCACTTGGTGGCACATCGTCGCGCACGGCTTGTACGGTGTCGCCCCGGCTTGCCGCATCGAATAATCGAAGAATCCGCCGCCCCTCGGCGGCGGATGGATAGGGGAGAAGAGAAATGGCTATACCGAAATCAAAGCGCACAACAACGCCGCTCAGCGTGCTTATCGAAGCAGATACGCTTGCGTGTTACACGATACTGATCTGCACTGATGAGAGTCGCTTTCCGAAGCGCTACCGCTGGTGCCTGACGCAACAGATTATCGAGTCAGCAGTGCGGGCAAAGATGCATATCGCAAACGCAAACTCGGTTTACGTCAATGACCATGAGAGCGCGATACTCCGACGCACGTATCAACAAGAAGCTATCGCGGATGTCGCAGCGCTGAGCGCGGCGATGGATACCGCTTTTAAGCTTCTCAGCGGCCTGCGCCATATCGACACGACAGGCAAGCCGAAGAAGCACATCAATATCGCGACGTGGACGGCGCAGCTCGATAAAGTCAAATCACTACTTCTCGCATGGAAGAAATCCGACACAGAGAAATATAAAAAGTACACGGATATGGGCTGAGCGCTGTAGGGTCGCCGAACTGCGATAATGCGTACAACGTGCGCAACGTCACCGATGGCGGGCGCACTTGGTGGAACAACAACGCGTACAACTTGAACGGTGTCGCCCCGGATTACATAGGCCGGATAAAGTAGCAACCGCGAAATCAGAGCCGATGCAAGGAGCGCGAAGCCCGTCCTCCAAAAGGAGGCAAACAAGATGCCGCGACGCGGGCAGCTTACGCTGGCCCCGCTATCCGCGCGGCTACTACTATGAGTAAAACAGCAAAGGAAGTCGTTACAGGCTTCGGAAATCTCTATGATGCGATGCAACACTGTGCGAACGGCGTGCGCTGGAAAGCGAGCGTCATCAAGTACCTGCAAAACGGGCTTACAAATACCGAGAAATTGCGGCAGGAGATTCTGGTTGGCACGTATAAGCTCGGCAGGCAGATTGAATTTAAAGTGTACGAGCCGAAGGAGCGGAACGTCGTGGCTATGCGATTCCGCGATAGGCAAGTCCAGCGGTCACTTTTACATAACTACTTGGCATCTGAATTGACGCGCCATTTTATCTATGACAACGCGGCGGGCCAGGCTGGGAAAGGACCTGACTTTTCAATTCGTCGTATTAAGATAATGCTCGAAAAGGCACACCGTCTTTACGGCGATAATGTCTACGCGTACACGTATGACATCAAGAGCTTCTTCGGCAGTACACGGCATGACGTGGCCAAAGCGGCCGTCCGTAAGCGCGTACGTGATGACTGGGCGTGCCGACTTGTCGAGCAGATCATTGACAGTTTCCCAGGAGATGTCGGCATCGGCCTTGGCTCGGACGTAGCGCAGTACATCGAGCTTGCCGTACTTGATGACCTGGACCACTTTATCAAAGAGCAGCTGCGCGTAAGATTTTATGCGCGGTACATGGATGATTTTGTCATCATCACAGACGGCAAAGAACACGCAGCAGAGTATCGCAAAGCAATCGAGCAGGAGCTCGCGCGAATACACTTACAGCTGCACCCGAAGAAATGCCGCGTTGTGCCCGTATCACGTGGCTTTAAGTGGCTCGGCTTCCGGATACGCGTCAAGCCGTCCGGCAAGATACTCGTCACCCTAAACAAAGATAAAATCTATCATGAGCGACGTAAGCTCAAGAAAATGGTCCGGTTGGCAAAGTCCGGCAAATTGCCGCGAGAAACCGCGGATACCAGCTTGCGGTGCTGGGCCGCCCATGCAGTACACGGCAACAATTATAACGTCATCAAAAAGATGCATGAATATTATAGAAATCTATGGAGGGATGTAAATGTTTAAAGCAATCACGATGGAAGAGCGCTTACAGAAAGCGGAAACAGCAAACCGAGCCCTGCGCTCTCAGCTCGATCAGAGCGTAGCACAAACGGCCTATGTCGCAATGATGAGCGGCGTAGACCTGCCAACAGCAGAAACGGCACAAAATGCGGTGGGAGGAGGCGAAAGCGATGAGTAAGTGGTATGCGAAAATTAAAGGATGGTACGAAGCAGGCTGGTGGACTAAGCTGATGGTTAAAAATGCTGTCACAAAAGAAAAAATCACGGCAGATGAATACAAAGACATTACAGGCGAAGACTATGTCACTGACTGAAGTTATTGACGTGCAATGCGAAATCATCAAGATGCAAAACAAATTGATTGGAAAGATGGCAATTGAAATCGGTATGGAAAATATCTTTACAGAAGAGATGAGCCGCATTAATGCACTAAAAGAAAGAATCGAGGCGCAAGATGAATGAAAGCGAACTAGTAGCAAAGCTTGAAAGAATCGAGCGGCAGCTGACAAATCTCAACCGTGACGTCGTGATGGCTATCGAATCCGGAAAGTCCGCACATCACCGTATCGATGATCTCAAACATGACATCTGCTGGACACTAGGCACGAGCGTGACAGTTGTCGGCATTTTCGCGTCAGTGCTTACGTCTGTATTGTCGCGTATGCAGTGATTGGAGATGAGACCATGAAAAATAAAATCGTGGCCATCGGCCAGTGGGGCCAGAAGCACTGGCTCCAATTAATCATCATTATGAGCATCCTTATGATGATATTTTTGTTCCTTGTGCTGTTCAGCTGGCTTTTCGGCTATTGGAGCAACGCACTGAGGGGGACGCGCTTTGAATTGATGAGTTGCTGGAGTGGCGTGACGGCTGTCGGGGGTGGTATCGCGACAGTTGTAGGTCTTGGCAAAGCGTGCTGGACAAAATATGGATATGACAGCCGTTTCAATTCCGCGCGATACACAATGCCAGCGCAACCGCCAAACGCGCCCACAGCGGAAAATCACACGGAAAAAATGAAAGGATGATGACTATGTTAGGAGATTTAAGCGCACAATACGAAAGTAACGGCGACCCGGCCTGCATCAGTGACGGCTACGGCGATCCCGGCGGAAAATCCTACGGGACATATCAGTTCAGCTCCAATGCGGGCAGTCTGGGCCAGTTCGTCAGCTGGCTGAACAACAATTATCCGCAATACGGAGAACAGCTCAACGCATATCCCTTATGCAGTGACAGCTTTGATGAAGCATGGCGCAATATTGCCGCAAGCGACAGTGATGGCTTTGCACAGGCACAGCATGAGTATGTCAAGGCGGCGTACTACGACCCGGCCTGCCAGATTCTGGCGGACAATTACTGGCACATCGAGAACCATCACGACGTTCTCCAGGATGTCGTATGGAGCCGTGCTGTACAGTATGGCGTCGGGAATATCCTCGACATGTGGACCGAAGCCGTTCACAGCATGTTCAATGCACAGACGGGAAACTATGACGGCTATCCTAATTTGAGCTACATCGACTCCCCGGAATACGACTATGATTTCATTGTGGCCGTATATAGCGTATGCAAGACCCCGGAATGGAATAGTTCGTCGCTCCGGGACAGCTTGAACAACCGTTTTGACAGTGAAATGCATGATGCATTGTCGCGTTTGTAGGAGGTGATCCATTTTGTATCTTCCGCAGCTGAAAGAGGAGGTTGATAAGATTGCCGAAAATCCGAAAGTCCTTATTATCCTGGGTTTGCTGTTTATTTTTCTCGCTGGTGCCGGCGGCTGGCTTTTGTTCCGGCACTACGACAACATGGAACGGGCCGACCGTGACAATGTCCGTGCAACAATACGAAACGCTCAAGAACTCAATCGAGACGCTCAAGCGGAACTCAATCGAGCGCGAACAGCTAATCAATCAGCAGAATCAGCAAATCAAAACGCTCAACGAGCAGCTGACGATCTCGCAGACTCAACTACAAAACTCTCGGACCTCAATCGATCAGACGCAGACGCGATTGACGCAGCAGAGCGAGTCTTTAACGACGTTGAGCGAGCAAATCAATAAAGAAGCGCATAAAACCGCAACCGCAAAGAGACAGCGGGATACCTTGGCTGTCGTAGCCGGGGCCCTGGCTGTTAGCTGTTTAATAAAATAAATCATATTATGTAACAAGCCCCTGGTCACGAGCGTGGCCAGGGGCTATTTTTTTTATTGCAAATTTTGCGAGAGGTGGTATACTATAGTTAAGTCACGGCAGAGATATTCTGACCGCGAGGGTTGAAATTGTAAAATTGATTAGTACGTTAGTACCCGATCAAGCAAAAAAGGCTTGTCTACCAAAACGGTATGACAAGCCTTTTTTGCTTCTTTTAATTGGACAGAGAGTAGGAAACTTAAAAAAAAACTGAAAAAATCTAAAATTATACTTGACATATTGTACTACATGCAGTACAATATAATCAGAAAGAGGGACAAGGAAGTCCCGGGAAGAAGTCGAAAGGAGCGACAAAAAATGAAGGTAAATATTACATACAGCTGTGGCCATGAAGGAACTATCGAAGTATTCGGTAAAGCGGAAGAACGCGAACGAAAAATCAAGTATTTTGAAGAATATGGGCTTTGCCCTGATTGTTACAAAGAAGAAAAAAAGGGCGAAGAAAAGGCCTTTGCTGAAAAGTATGGGCTGCCGGAATTACAAGGCTCAGAAAAGCAGATTTCTTGGGCCGAAAGTATCCGCAAGGAAAAAATTGAAGCGTTTGATAAGGAAAAACCGGCGATTCGCAAAGGCGCCGGGGACGATTTCGCAGAATTTCTCAACGAATTTGCTGATAAATATTATAAAAATAATTCGGCATCGTGGTGGATTGACCACCGAGAATGGAGAACATTTAAAAAAGACCTGTTAGGGAAAGCTGTAGCTGATTTCAAGGCACAAGATGCTAGATAAAACAGTTACGTCGACCCCGTCGAGAATTCGGCGGGGGCTAATTTTTTATTTTTCTTGTCTAAAAGAAACAGGAGGGATAATATATGGAAGAAAGCAGAAAAAAAGCCAATAGAAAATGGCTCAAAGCGAACTACGAATCAATCACTATCAGAGTCCCAAAGGGGACTCGTGAACAGATTAAGGTCTGGGCCGATAGCGCCGGCCTGAGCATGGCGTCTTACATCAGAGAGGCCTGCAAAGAGAAAGCTGAAAAGATCTAAAAGCAGACTTGATATATTGTACTACATGCAGTAGAATATAATCAGAAAGAGGGAAGCAGAAAGGAGACGGGATCATGGAAATGTTCAACGAAGAGCTTACGGCTCAACTGAAAAAAATGAATGATAGACCATGAAAATGAAAAAAAGAGCTACTATGAATGGTGGCAGGGTCAGAATGATTTTGAACATATGAAAAGGGTTTTCATGACCCATTATTTAGAATCGACGTTGTACCAGGACAGAGGGTACGGCCAAAAAGAATATTTAGAATGGATACTCAAATTGATTGACGACAAAAAGAAACGTGAAGAACGGAAAGCAGTTAAGAAGGAAAAGATTAAATTAAATTTAGGGAGAGGCGAAGAAATAACTGGCCCCATCTATGATGATGATGAAAAGCCAACATATTACAAGTGGTAAAAGGATTTGAAGATTGCAGAACAATAACCGAAAAGTAGATAAAAAGGACAGCTCGGAATGAGCTGTCCTTTTATTTGCAATAAAGCATAATAAAGCGGCGCCCATTCCATTGTGAGTGGACGCCGCTTTTTTTATGTCACATCAGCCTGCCGTCAAAAATTCGTCAAAAAAAAAGAAATGAAACTACGTGAAAATAAATCAATCAACTTTTGCCAGATTCGATAAAAACCGCTAGTTTGCTTAATTTATAGCAGAACATTGCAAAGCAAGCCATGTTTAGGTTATAATGTGGTATTGAAGGCATTTATACATATATGAAAGGGAGATACATCGATGGATAACGAAACGACCAAAAATTTTATTGAAACTATTATCGATGAAGACAACGAAAAGAATACATATGGCAAGCGGGTCCATACCCGTTTCCCGCCGGAACCGAATGGCTATCTCCACATCGGCCACGCCAAGTCGATCTGCCTGAATTTCGGCATTGCCAAGAAATATGGCGGAATAACGAATCTCCGCTTTGATGACACGAATCCGTCGAAAGAAAATACGGAATATGTAGAATCGATTAAACGCGATGTCAAATGGCTCGGTTTTGACTGGGACGACCGCATGTTCTATGCGTCGGACTATTTCGATAGACTCTATGAATACGCCAAGAAATTGATCCGCCTGGGCAAGGCTTATGTCGACGATTTGTCGAGTGATGAAATCCGCGAATACCGCGGCACGTTCAATACGCCGGGGAAGGAAAGCCCGTACCGTAACCGCAGCGTCGAAGAAAACCTCCAGCTCTTTGAAGATATGAAAGCCGGCAAGTTCGCCGATAGCGAAAAGGTACTGCGCGCCAAGATCGATATGGCCAGCCCGAACCTCAACATGCGCGATCCGGTCCTTTACCGTATCGTCCATGCTTCGCACCATCGGACAGGCGACAAATGGTGCATCTATCCGATGTACGACTTCGCCCATCCCGTATCGGACGCCATCGAACGCATTACTCATTCTATCTGCACCTTGGAATTTGAAGCTCACCGTCCGCTGTACAACTGGGTCCTCGAAGACTGGGACGATCCGGAAGGCCAGAAACCGCGGCAGATCGAATTCGCCCGCCTGAATGTCACTAACATGATCACGAGCAAGCGTAAACTGCGCCTCCTCGTCGAAAAGGGCATCGTCAGCGGCTGGGATGATCCCCGTATGCCGACGGTTTCCGGCATCCGCCGCCGCGGCTATACGCCGGAATCAATCCGCGACTTCTGCGAACGCATCGGCGTCGCCAAGGCAGACAGCATGGTCGATATTTCCCTCCTGGAATACTGCATCCGCGAAGACCTGAAGATGAAAGCACCGCGCTTGATGACGGTCATCGACCCGATCAAGGTCGTCCTCACCAATTATCCAGACGGCAAGACGGAAACGATGACGGCCGACAACAATCAGGAAAATGAAGCCATGGGCACGCGCGAAATGACGTTCAGCAAGAACCTTTATATCGAACGCAACGACTTCATGGAAGAACCGGTCAAGAAGTTCTTCCGCCTGGCTCCGGGCAAGGAAGTCCGCCTCAAGTATGCATACATCATCAAATGCGAAGAAGTCATCAAAGACGAAGATGGCAACATCGTCGAACTGCACTGCACGTATGACCCGGAAAGCAAGAGCGGCAGCGGTGCCAACGCCAACCGCAAGGTCAAAGGGACGTTGCACTGGGTCAATGCCGAAGATGCTGTCGACGTCGAAACCCGCGTCTATGACTATCTCTTGAAGGACGACGGCAGCGAGGAAGAAGGGGAAAGCAAGAATTTCCTCGACCAGATCAATCCCCACAGCCTCGACGTATACCACAGCAAGGCCGAAAAGGCATTGGCAACGTATCATGTCGGTGATAAGTTCCAGTTCCTGCGCCAGGGGTATTTCGTCATTGATCCCGATACGACGGCAGACCACCTGGTCGTCAACCGCATCGTCGGCCTCCGCGACACCTGGGCTAAGATGCAGAAAAAGAAAAAACAATAAGCGATTATTAAAAAAGGGGCTGCCTTTCTCAGAATGGATTAGAATTTCATGAGAAAGGGCGGCCCTTTCGTATCTTGCGTGTATAATGGAGGTAGGCCATGAAAACCCCTGGCTCACACAGTCTGTTGTTCTTCTTTATTTTCCTCATCGTCGGCGGTATCCTCGGTGGCATCGTCGGAGAGGCCCTGTATGCTGTTCCGGCCTTGAAGGGTATCCTGCCGGCCCTGACGCAGCATTATGAAATCTTGAATATCCAGAATATTCACCTCAATCTCTATCTCATGGAATTGCAGTTTGGCATCCATCTGGCACCGAATATGCTCAGCATCATCGGCGTCATCCTGGCAGCCATTCTCTTTCGTCATCTTCAATAATTTAGGAGGGATTATTACATGCTCATCTTAGCTTCTGGTTCGCCTCGTCGCCGCGAACTGCTGACGCAGATCGGCGTCGCCTATATGGTCAATCCGAGTACGTACAGTGAAGAATCACCGAAGAAAAAGAATCCGGAAAAATACGTCCAGGCCCAGGCGTTGGGCAAGGCCCGCGATGTAGCTGAAAAATTCCCGGGACAGTGGGTCCTCGGCGCCGATACGATTGTCGCCATCGATGGGGAAATGCTGGGCAAGCCCCGCAATGAAGCCGCTGCCGTCGAGATGCTACGGGAATTGTCCGGAAAGAAACACTCCGTCTATACGGGCATCGCTTTGATCAATGGCCATAAGGAATACACGAAGGTCGTCGAAACGAAAGTCTGGTTCCGACGACTGAGTGAAAAGGAAATCAAAGCCTATGTCGCTTCTGGGGAACCGCTGGACAAAGCCGGTGCCTATGGCATACAGGGCCGGGCTGCGGCTTTCGTCGATAAGATCAATGGTTCCTATACCAACGTCGTCGGCCTGCCCTTGTCCCAGGTATGCAAGTTGTTCCACAAAGCCAAGGTCCATGTATGAGCGACCCTTTCCGCAGCCTCGCTGTTTGTGAGAAACCGCGGGAAAAATTCCTCCGTCACGGTCCTTCGGCTGTGACCGACCAGGATTTGCTGGCGATTCTATTGCGGACGGGTACGAAGGGACAATCCGTCCTCGATGTGTCGCGGCAGGTCCTTCATTCCCTGCCAGGGGAAAATATTTGTTATCTCAGTGATACCAGCATCGGCGACCTCTGTCAGATTCCCGGAATCGGGACGGATAAGGCCGTCACGGTCTGTGCCGCCGTCGAGCTGGGACGGCGTATTTCCCGGCAGCACGTAAAGGAAGCGGCGCCTGACTTCAGTACGCCCCAGGCCATTGCCGGCTATGTCATGGAAGATCTGCGCTTTTTGCCGCAAGAGCAGTTCGGCGCCGTCTATTTATCGACGAAGAACCAGCTCATCGCCTATCGCACGCTGACCATCGGCACGATCAATGCCAGCCTGGCCAAGTCGCGGGAAGTCTTCCGCTATGCCCTGCGCTACAATGCCGCAGCTGTCGTCCTGGTCCATAACCATCCGTCAGGCAACCCCGAACCGAGCCACGAGGATATCGTCGTGACCCAGCGCATTGCCGACGCCGGCCAGATCATGGAAATACCCGTCCTCGACCACATCATCATCGGCGACGGGACCTTCGTCAGCCTTTGCGAGCGCGGTTACGTGTAAAGACAAATGTATCAAGACAAATGACAGGGTTTCATGATATAATGGATGTAAAATACCGTCCGCCTGCAAGCGGGAAACTGGCAGTGCGGTCTCTGAGGTGAGCCTTATGATTCTTTACTTTTCAGGAACGGGAAATTCATTATATGTGGCCAAGAAGCTGGCTGAACTGACTGGTGATACGGCCGTGCCGATTTCGGCTATCCATGAACGGTGCCAGCGTATCCAGGATCGCATCATCGGCTTTGTCTTTCCCGTCTATTTCGGGGATCTTCCCGAACCCATACAGGATTTCATCAGACAGGTCCGTTTCCAGAAATCGACCTATTTTTATGGCATTGCTACTTGCGGCAGTGCGCCTGGCCGGTCGCTCAGGACGATGGACCGGATCCTCCGGCGTCAACATTGTTCTTTGTCCTACGGGGCTGTCCTGCCGATGATCGCCAACAGTACTATCGCGTCGCGGCGCCATATCCGCTACGATATGAACCGCCTGGACCACGCCGATGAACTGGTCGCTGCCGCAGCCGATAAGATACGCGGGCAGGTCCGGGATACGACGGCCATCCATTCGTCGCTGTCGGCCTGGCTCATGAACCTGGGCCTGATCCGCCATGCTGGGGAACGCTGGCTGACGCCAGCTGTCGATGGGGGACGCTGCGTTGCCTGCGGCCTCTGTGCCCGCATCTGTCCGGTGAGCAATATCATCTGTACGGCGAAAGGGGCCGTCATCGGCTCTCATTGCAGCCATTGCCTGGCCTGTGTCCACTGGTGTCCCCAGCAAGCCGTCACCGTCCATGGTAAACAGATCCTCTCTGAAGACCAGTACCACCATCCCGACGTCACGGCTGAAGACATGATGCGGCGATAAGAGTAAAAAGGGGCTGTCGCATGTGCGACAGCCCCTTTTTTTATCCGGACCCTTACTTCCAGACGAGGAGCAGGGAAGCGCCGAATTCTTTTTTGAATTGTTTGCTCAGTTGTTTCATTTCGTAGTCAGCGGCGTTGTACGTCGAGCCCGGCGCCGTCGTGATGATCATGACGGCGACGTTTTCGGCCAGTGTGACTTCGACGTCGGTGACGATTTGTTCATACGTCAGGTCCGAGGCTTCGGCCAGGGCCAGGATGGTCGAGAGTTTGCGGATCATGATCCAGTCTTCGGCAGAGGCCATGTTGGCGTAACGGTAGGCCCGGATGATCTTGCGGCTGATGCGTGATGGAAGCCGGCGATGAAGCCCGTAATGATTTGTTCGACCTGGGTCAGGCCGTAGAGCGGGGCATGAGCGATCATGAAGGCCGAATGGCGGGCGTGGTTGTAGAAGTTGATGATCTTGCCGACATCGTGCATGCGGGCGGCTGTCTGCAGCAGGAGGCGTTCCCGCGGGCCGTAGCCGTGGAGCGGCTGGAGCTGGTCGAAGAGCTGGGTGGCAATGCGCGTGACCTGGTCGTAGTGAGCCTGGTTGATGATGATGCCGCTCAGCGTACCGATGAAGTTCTTGACGCTGAAATCGAGGATGTCGTCGAAACGCGGTGACGGCAGCTGGCAGTACGAAGCGTAGTATTCAAAGAATAAACCTTCGCGGAGGCCACAGCCGCTGACGACCATTTCCGGGCTGCCCGTCATGTCGAAGATGGTCTTGATGACGGCTGCACCGGCGACGATGAGGTCAGAGCGTTCACTGGACAGGCCGTCGATTTTCTTGCGGTTGGCACTGGTCCGCGTCGTGATTTCATGATAGAGATTTTCAAAATGTTCCAGGGGCATGATGTAATTATGGAGCTTCGACAGTTCATAATTCGTCGCCCGCTGGTCCATTTTGGCGAAGTTACGGGCTGTACCGCCGATGCCGACGATGGGCAGCTGGATGTCCTCTATCCAGGGGACGGCGGCCATCTTTTTGCGGACGAATTTCATCAGGCTGGCAATGGCTTCGGAATCAGGATTGCCCTGGGTGCCGAATTTTTCCGTCAGTGTGACGGCGCCGATGGGGACCGACAGGGAATGGACGGCTTCTCCGTCGCGGACTAAGGTCATTTCGACGCTGGCACCGCCCAGGTCGAAGATGAGGAAGTCCTTCATGGCGATGGTGTTGATGACGCCGAGATAGCCTAAGTACGCTTCCCGTTCACCGGTGATGACGTTCATGGTGATGCCCGTTTCGGCATTGATGCGCTTCAGGAAAGCTTCGCCGTTGCTGGCATTGCGGACGGCTGCCGTCGCGACGGCCCGGCATTCATGGATGTCCATGACTTCCATGATGTGCTTATAGACATGCAGGCAGGTCAGGGCCCGCTGCATCCCTTCTTCACTGATGACGCCGGTCTGGCTCAGGCCGTGGCCCAGGCGGATGGCTTCTTTTTCCTGATAGAGCAGGGAATAAGACTGGTTGTCGGCAATCTGCATGACGACAAAACGGATGGAGTTAGAGCCCATGTCGATGATGGCTAATTTTTCCATGGTATACCTCGTTTCTGCGGATGTTTATCAAGTTTATCGTTTACCTTTTCCATTATACTACAGAATAGAGAGGCATGCCGAAAATTTTTACAAAAAATATACATACATACGGTGACTTTCATGTATAATAAGAAGAGTATCAGCTAGACAGCAACTATACCGTCAAGAAAAGTGGGGAGAGTAATGGAAAAACAAACCCGGAATGTTTTCGGTATCATCCATATCGGGACGGTCAATATGACCTTGAAGGTCATTGCTTACTCGTCTTTGGATGATATGGAAATCATCGAAAATGTATCCCGAGAAGTAAAATATGGGGAAACGGTATTCCAGCGCCATCACGTCAGTTTTCAGTCCCTGAACGAAATCTGTCAGGTCCTGCTGGGATTCCGCCAGCTCCTTTGCGACTATGATGTCAAAGATGTCCGCGTCCTGTCGACGACAGTCATCAGCGAAGCCGACAACTTGATCAGTGTCCTTGACCAGATCCATATCCGTACGGGCTTCGACGTCGAAGTCATCCACATGACCAAGGAAATCTATTATAAGTTCTTTGGTCTTTATTATAATGTATTGAAAGGCAAATTCAATTTTGCCGATAAAGCCGTCATGCTCCTGGACATCACGTCTGGCGGCGTCGGCCTGACCTGCTGGAAATCGGACCGCCTCTTATTCCAGCAGAATATCCACATCGGCTCCCTGCGCATCCTGGAAAATTTTACGGAAAAACAGCGTGACGAGCTGACGTTCCCGACGGCTGTGCGCGAATATATCTACGGCACCCTTTATCCGCTCTGGAAAGGCGTCCAGCAGTATGATATCAAGTATATCGTCCTGTCTGGCCGCGGAGCCAACTTGGTGGCACGCCTCATGGGCAAGACCAGTGAAAACGGCCTCTTCCTGATCACGCCGGATGAACTGCGCCAGTTCGTCTATTCCTTCCACGGCGTCACGCCGTTCAAGCTCATGAAGCGCTTCGGCCTGTCCCAGAACCTGGCCAATGTCATCATGCCGACGATTCTCTTGTATTATGAACTGCTGCGCATCGTCGATATCGACATGCTGGTCGTCATGCCGACGACCTTTACTGAAGGCTATACCATGTATTATGTGGCCGAAAAGACCCATAACGATTATATGGCCCATGTCCAGGGCCTGCTCCTGGACATGATGCGCCGCCTGGCCAAGAAGTACTTGTCCGATTCCATCCATTCCGCCCGCATCGAAGAATACTGCAACGTCCTCTTCCAGGCGCTGTACCAGTTCATCGGCCTCGATTACAGCTATAATTATCTGCTCCGCCTGGCCGCGATTTTCCACGAAACGGGGAAATTCATCAATATCCGCAAACACAACCTCTGCACGTATAACCTCATCAGGGAAACGGACCTCTTCGGCCTGGCCGACGATGAAAAGGAAATCCTGGCCGCCGTCCTCTACTATGCCTTTGACGGTACCTTGCAGGAAGCGTCGCCAGTCTACCATTCCCTGACGCCACGGCAGAAGGTCATTACGGCTAAGCTGACGGCGATTTTCCGCCTGGCCGATTCCCTGGACAAGAGCCATTTAGGGAAAATCAGCGCCATCCGGGCGGAACTCAGGGAAGACGAGATCGTCGTCCATTATACGGCCGATGCCGATATTTCTCTGGAACGCTGGACATACCTGAAAATGGCCGTCGACTTTGCCGAAGTCTTTGGCATTTCGACGAAATTAGTGAAAGGATAAGATAATCATGGCAGATTTTACGGATGCTCAATATTTTTTAAATCGTGAATGTACATGGGTCAAATTCAATGAACGGGTCCTGCGCGAAGCCATCGTCCCGTCCAACCCGCTGCTGGAACAGCTGAATTTCATCGCCATCGCAGCGTCGAACCTGGATGAATTCTTCATGATCCGCGTCGCCGGTGTCAAGCACCTCGTCGAAAGCGGGGTCAAGCACATCGACATCGCCGGCATGACGCCGCAGGAACAGTTTGAAGCCATCCAGTCCATGGTCCATAAGCTGGTCGGCGACCAGTACCGCTACTATGGAGATATCCAGCAGAAGCTGCAAGCTCACGGCCTGCACTTCATCGGCGTCGATGCCCTTGACGATGACCAGCGGCTGTGGCTGGAAAGCTTCTTTGAACGGGAAATCTACCCGGTCGTCACGCCCATGGCCGTCGATTCCAGCCATCCCTTCCCATTCCTGTCCAGCCTGAACCTGAACCTGGCCGTCCTCTTGCGCCGCAAACAGGGGGACCGCTCGGTCAAGACGGCTATCCTGCCGGTCCCGATGTCAGTCATCGACCGCATCATCAAGGTCCCGGACAGTGTTTCGCCGGCTGGCAAGCAGCATGAAGGTCATCAGTTCCTCTTCCTGGAAGACGTCATCGCCGCTTATGCGGAACGCTTCTTCCTGGGCTGCGACATCCTGGAAGTCGAACCGTTCCGCGTCACCCGAGACGCCGACCTGGATATCGACGACGATGCCGAAGACCTCCTGATGGAAGTCGAAAAGAGCCTGAAGAAACGCCGCAAAGGGGCGGCTGTCCGCCTGGAACTGGCTGCTTCGTCGTCGCGCATGATCCGCGACTTCCTGCGCGATGAACTGCAGCTCGAAGAACGGGACATCTATTCGATTCCGGGTCCCCTGGACTGCAAGGTCTTCTTCTCCTTCGTCGGCATCGACGGCTACGATGACCTGCGCTATCCGCCGGTGACGCCGCAGCCGTCGTCGGAACTGGCCGCCATCGACGCGCCTGATTTCTGGTCGGCCATTGCCGAACGGGACATCATAGTCCATCATCCCTATGAAACCTTTGAAACGGTAGAACACTTCATCCAGCTGGCTGCGACGGACCCCCATGTCCTGGCCATCAAACAGACGCTCTACCGCGTCAGCAGCAAGTCGCCCATCATCGTCGCCCTGGCCCAGGCCGCCGAAAACGGCAAACAGGTCACGGTCCTCATGGAAGTCAAGGCCCGTTTCGATGAAGAAAATAATATCCACATGGCCCGCAAGCTGGAAAAAGCCGGCTGCCATGTCATTTACGGCATCATGGGCCTCAAGACCCATTCTAAGATCACCCTCGTCGTCCGCCGCGAAGAAGACGGCATCCGCCGCTATGTCCACTTGGCGACGGGCAACTACAACGGCAAGACGGCCCGCATCTATACGGACGTCGGCATCCTGACGGCCAATACCCTCATCGGCGTCGACGCATCGGCTTTCTTCAACCTCTTGTCGGGCTACTCCGATCCTCCTCAGTGGAATAAGCTGGCCGTTGCGCCGCTCAACCTGCGGGAAACGATTTATCAGGAAATCAATCAGGAAATCGCTCAGGCCAAGGCCGGCAAGAAAGCCGTCATCGTGGCCAAGATGAATTCGCTCCTCGATAAGTACGTCATCGCCAAGCTCTATGAAGCGTCGGCAGCCGGCGTCAAGATCCGCCTCATCGTCCGCGGCATCTGCGTCATCCGCCCTGGCCTGCCTGGCATCAGCGAAAACATCGAAGTCCACAGCATCGTCGGCCGCTTCCTGGAACACAGCCGCCTGTTCTACTTCTACAACGGCGGCAAGGAAGACGTCTTCATTTCTTCGGCAGACTGGATGCCGCGCAACCTCAACGAACGCGTCGAATTGATGACACCTGTCGAATTCCCGCCGCATAAAGAACGGATCAAGCGCATCCTGAAAGTATACTTCGACGACAACGTCAAGGCCTATGCCATGAACAGCGACGGCTCGTACCGCTACCTGGCAGACGAACGCAAGGGCAAGTCTGTCAACGCCCAGGATACATGCCAGCGCGAAGCTGAACGGCTGACATCGGAACGGAAGAAGGCAGCCCGCCAGTTCCGCAACGTCGTCCTGCGCCCGCGTCCTGCTGAAGAAGACAAGTAAATTGACAAGCCTGCCGGTCTTTGCTACAATGAAAAGAAAAGCATTAGGAGGCATGGCATGGACTGGAAACGATTCAGCATGACTGGATTCAAGAATAAACGACCGATTACACGCATGTACGCGACGATGATCGCCTTATTGGTCATCGTGTCCCTGACAGGGTTCATCGACAGGGGGAAATCAGTGACCCTCGTCGCCGATGGCGAAACCCGCCAGGTATATACCCACGCTGTCAATGAAAAGGCATTGATGCGGGAAAACAATATCGACATCGGTGATTACGATGAAATCGATGTTTCGACGCAGAAACTCGACGACGGCAGCTACGTCAAGGTGCGCCGGGCCATCCCGGTCACCCTGGAGTACCGCGGACAGACCCAGGAAGTCTACACGGCCAAGCACAATTCCCAGGAAGTCGCCGAACAGTACGGCTATAATAAGGAAAAGTACCGCCCTTATGGCGACGTCCAGAAACCGCTCCAGGCGGGGCAGCACATCGTCATCGGCCACGTATCGCGCAAGACCATCACGGAAGATGAAGTCGTGCCCTATGCCATCGAAAGCATCCCTGATGAAACCTTGGGCCAGGGCGAAGAGAAAGTCATCCAGGAAGGGCAGAACGGCCGCAAGCGGGTCAAGCTGAACATCGTCAGCGTCGACGGCCAGGTCGCCGACAAGGAAACGCTGTCGACGGAGCTCATTTCGGAAATGCAGCCTCTGGTCCGCAAAGTCGGCACTAAGGAAACCGTTGAAATCAATACCAGCACAGGTGATGTATCCCACTACCAGAAGATCATCACCATGGAAGCGACGGCCTATCTGCCGACGGACGGCGACGGCCAGTGCATCACCCGCATGGGGACGCGGGCCCGTTATGGCGTCGTCGCTGTCGACCCCAACGTCATTCCCCTGGGCTCGACGGTCTTCATTCCCGGCTATGGCGTAGCCCGGGCCGAAGATACAGGCGGAGCCATCCTCGGCAACCGCATCGACCTCTGCATGGAAGACTACGATGCCTGCATGAACTTCGGCCGCCACACCGTACCGGTCTATGTCCTGAATTAAATTTTTCATTATCCGCTACGAACTGCAAGCTTACAACTCAAAGCAAGGGCAGGCATTTGAAAAAATGCTTGCCCTTGTTTGTCATATATGCTATAATACCAAAGGTTTGAATACCAAACCCTAAAATACACACGCTTGGCGAGCTCAGCACTGTGCCCGTTCCCCGTGGGGAAGGGTGAAGATGAGCGATGACCGGGCGGAGGAAAAAACAGGAGGAATTACAATTATGGCAGTAGTATCTATGAAACAATTATTGGAAGCCGGCGTTCATTTCGGTCATCAGACCCGCCGTTGGAACCCGAAGATGGCTCGTTTCATCTTCACCGAACGTAACGGTATCTACATCATCGACTTGCAGAAAACCGTTAAGAAAATGGACGAAGCTTACAATTTTGTCCGCGACCTGGCTGCTGAAGGCGGCAAAGTCCTCTTCGTAGGCACGAAAAAACAGGCCCAGGAATCCATTAAAAACGAAGCAGAACGCTGCAACCAGTACTTCGTCAACGAACGCTGGCTCGGCGGTATGCTCACCAACTTCCAGACCATCGAAAAGCGCGTAAAACGCTTGAAGACATTGGAAAAACAGGCCGAAGATGGCACGTTCGAACTCTTGCCGAAGAAAGAAGTTACGCTCCTCAAACATGAAATGGAAAAACTTCAGAAATACCTCGGCGGCATCAAAGACATGAAGAAACTCCCGGACGCTCTCTTCATCATCGACCCGAAAAAAGAAGAAATCGCTGTTTCTGAAGCCCGCAAACTTCACATCCCCATCATCGCTACGGTTGACACCAACTGCGACCCCGATGTCATCGACTATCCGATCCCGGCTAACGATGACGCTATCCGCGCCGTCAAACTCTTGACCGGCAAGATCGCTGACGCTGTCCTCGAAGGCAACCAGGGCGAACAGACTGAAGAAGGCGCCGCTGAAGGTGCTGAAGCCGCTGAAGAAAAAGCAGCAGAATAAGATTACTCGTTCTTTGAGAACTGAATGGTTATTATAGAAAGGTAAGGAGCCTTTGCTTCTTACCTTTCTTCAAACTGTATAATTCACATTACTTTTAGGAGGAATACTCATGGCTATTACAGCAGCAATGGTAAAAGAATTAAGAACAAAAACCGGTGCAGGCATGATGGACTGCAAAAAAGCATTGACCGAAAGCAACGGCGACATGGAAAAAGCCGTCGACTTGCTTCGCGAACACGGCTTGGCTGCAGCAGCTAAGAAAGCAGACCGCATCGCTGCTGAAGGTTTGGTTTATTCTTACATCCATGGCAACGGCCGTATCGGCGTTCTCGTCGAAGTCAACTGCGAAACGGACTTCGTCGCTCAGACAGATAACTTCAAAGCACTCTGCAAAGACATTGCAATGCAGATCGCTGCTGCAAAACCGGCATACCTCAAACGCGAAGAAGTTCCGGCTGACGTATTGGAACACGAAAAAGAAGTTCTCCGCCAGCAGGCCCTGAACGAAGGCAAACCGGAAAAGATCGTCGAAAAGATGATTGTCGGCCGTATCGAAAAATTCTACAAAGAAAACTGCCTCCTCGATCAGGAATTCATCAAAGATTCTGACAAGACGGTCCAGCAGGTCGTTACGGAAGCCATCGCTAAGATCGGTGAAAAAATCGACATCCGCCGTTATACGCGTTATGAATTGGGTGAAGGCCTGGAAAAACGGAACGATGATTTTGTTTCCGAAGTAATGGCACAAGCTAAATAAGATTGCATAAGAGAACACCCAACCCGTGTTCTCTTATTTTCTAATTGGACTTGTATACCGACAGAGGAGGCACTTCTTTTATGGAATCGAAAAAGTATCATCGCATCGTATTGAAATTGAGCGGCGAAGCACTGGCTGGCAAACAGGGTTACGGCATCGACCCGGAAACGGTCGAAACCATTGCCAAGCAGGTCGTCGAAGTCAATAAGCTCGGCGTCCAGGTCGCCATCGTCGTTGGCGGCGGCAACATCTGGCGCGGCCTGTCCGGCTCGGCTAAAGGCATGGACCGCGTCTCGGCAGACTACATGGGCATGCTGGCTACGGTCATGAATTCCCTGGCCCTCCAGGACGCTATGGAAAAGAACGGCGTCGCTACCCGCGTCCAGACGGCTATCAACATGCAGCAGGTCGCTGAACCGTATATCCGCCGCCGGGCTATCCGCCATATGGAAAAAGGCCGCGTCGTCATCTTCGGTGCCGGTACGGGCAACCCTTACTTCTCGACGGATACGACAGCCGCACTGCGGGCTGCTGAAATCGAAGCCGATGCCATCCTCATGGCCAAGAACGGCGTCGACGGCGTCTATGACAGCGATCCCAAACTCAATCCGGATGCGAAGATGTTCAAGCATCTGACCTATCTCGACGTCATCAACAAAGACCTGAAGGTCATGGATGCTACGGCTACGACGCTCTGCCGCAACAACAACATCCCCATCGTCGTCTTCAACATCGACCAGCCGGGGAACATCGTCAAAGCCGCCAGTGGAGAAGATTTAGGCACTGTAGTCGACAAAGAAGACTAAAAGCTGTATGATATACTTATAAAAATAAAATAAGGAAGTGATTGACATGGAAGTAAAAGAAATCATTGCCCAGCACGAAGAAAAGATGGACAAGACCATCGAAGCCCTGAAACGGGAATTGTCGTCGATCCGCACGGGCCGCGCCAGCACGTCGCTGCTGGACCGGATCACCGTCGACTACTATGGTACGCCGACGCCGGTCAAACAGGTCGCCAATGTGGCCGCTCCGGAACCGCGCATGATCACCATCGCCCCGTGGGAACCGAAGATGCTCGGTGAAATCGAAAAGGCCATCCTCAAGTCCGACTTGGGCCTGAACCCGAACAACGACGGCAAGATCATCCGCCTGGAAATCCCCCAGCTGACGGAAGAACGCCGTAAGGAACTGAGCAAGAAAGTCAGCAAGATTGCCGAAGACTCGAAAGTCGTCATCCGCAATATCCGCCGCGACGCCAACGAAACCATCAAGAAGATGGAAAAGAAGAAGGAAGTCACGGAAGATGACAGCAAAGAAGGTCAGGAAAACATCCAGAAGCTGACGGATAAAAAAATCAAGGTCATCGACGAAATCAAAGCGAAAAAAGAAAAAGAAGTCATGGCCGTATGATGGATATACGGATTTTTATTGGCATGCCGTTACGGTATGCCAAATCTGTATTACAGGAAAAAAATATTCCTTTTGTCATAGAGCGGACGCTGTCGCGGAGCCACTTTTTCCACTGCGACCCTGAGCAGACCTATGTCATCCGCGCCCAGCGGCGGGATGACGGCACAGTCTGCCTCTTGGTCAACGACAGCCTGGAGATGAGCGGATCCGTAGCGGCAGCCCTGCGAAATGGAGACGTACAGCATGATTAACTTTTTTGGCAAAAAGAAGGAAACAGCAGGCTCCGTGTCCGAAGCCATGCTGGATCCGAACAACATTCCCCGCCACGTAGCCATCATCATGGACGGCAATGGCCGCTGGGCCAAGCGCAAGGGCCTGCCCCGCAGTTACGGCCATCGCGCCGGTGCCGATACGCTCAAGCGCATCGTCGTCGCTGCCGACGACCTGGGCATCAAGGTCCTGACGGTCTATGCCTTTTCTACGGAAAATTGGAAGCGCCCTGATGAAGAAGTGTCGTACATCATGAAGCTCATGAAGAGTTACCTGAGCAAGAATCTCCTGGAACTCAAGGAACACAACGTGCAGCTCCACGTCATCGGCGATATGAAGCGGCTCCATCCGGACCTGCAGGATACCTTTTCTCAGGCCGAAGCCGAAATGGCCGCCAATACGGGCCTTATCCTCAACGTCGCCGTCAATTACGGCGGCCGCCTGGAAATCACCCAGGCTGCCCGCAAAGTGGCAGAAGCCGTCCGGGACGGCCAGATCCGCCCCGAAGACATTAGCGAAGCGACGCTGGCCCAGTATCTCTATACGGAGCCGGAAAATGACGTCGATCTGCTCATCCGCCCCGGTGCGGACAAGCGGGTCAGCAATTTCCTCCTCTGGCAGATGGCCTACGCCGAATTCTGGTACACCCAGCTCTGCTGGCCCGATTTCAGCAAAGATACCCTGGTCGAAGCTATTTTGTCCTTCCAGGGCCGGGAACGGCGCTTTGGCGGCTTAAAATAAATCAGGGAAGGTATATGATATGTTGGCAAAACGAATACTGACAGGCATCGTCGGTGGTGCCTTTACGATTTTTGTGATTTACGAAGGGAACTGGCTGTTTTTCCTCATGATGGCCCTGTTATCCCTCGTCGCCTGGTATGAATACGGCAACCTGGTCCACAAGCTCCACGCCGTGACGGCCGACAAGTGCGGTGCCGTATGGCTCGTCGCCATGCTGGCCGCCTATTGGTTCGGCAGCACCAAGGTCATGCTCGTCCTGGCCTTGGGCCTCCTTTTCTGGCTCATGCTGCGGACCGTCTTTTTCCACAACAAGATTAAGCCCGTAGACAGTGCCTATACCTTGTACGGCCTGCTCTATATCGGCTGTGGCTTTCTGGCCATGCTGGCCCTGCGCAGCGGCTCTGTGGCTTCCTTCATGGGCAGCAGCTTCGGCGCCGTCATGTTGGAACCGGCGCGGTTCTTCGTCTTTCTCCTCATCTTTTCGACCTGGGCCAGCGATACTTTTGCCTTTGCCGTCGGCAAGATGATGGGCAAAGTCAAGCTCTGCCCGGCCATCAGCCCCGGCAAGACCCGCGAAGGTGCTATCGGCGGTTTCGTCGGTACCCTGGCCGTGGCCATCATCTTTTCGCTCATCTTTAAATTCTCCGTCCTCCACGCCCTGGCCATTGGCGTCATCATCGGCATCATGGCTCCTTTAGGCGATCTGGTCGAATCCATCTTGAAGCGCGTCTGCGGCGTCAAGGATTCGGGGAACATCATCCCTGGCCACGGCGGCGTCCTCGACCGCTTCGACAGCCTGCTCTTTGCAGCGCCGGCTATGTACGTCTATTTGATGCTGGTCATTTAAAGGAGGGCAGGGAATGAAGGATATTTTGATTTTAGGCAGTACCGGCTCTATCGGGACCCAGGCCGTCGACGTCATCGACGCCCATCCCGAGGCCTTCCGCCTGGCCGGCGTCGCCGCTTATTCCCATTGGCAGGAAGTGGCCCGCCAGGTCCGGGACCATCAGGTGAAATGGGCCTGCATGGTCGACAAAAAGGCGGCTGATGAACTGCGCCGTGCCGTCGGTCCGGCGTGTACTGTCTTTTCCGGCAGTGACGGCCTCTTGAAACTCATCGATGAATGCGACGCCCAGATCGTCCTGACGTCCCTCGTCGGCGCCGCCGGTATCGAACCGACGCTCCACGCCATCGAGAAGGGGATGGACATCGCCCTGGCCAACAAGGAAACCCTCGTCGCTGCCGGTGAACTGGTCATGAAGGAAGCCGCAGCCCGCGGCGTCCGCATCTTGCCCGTCGACAGCGAGCACGGGGCCATCTTCCAGTGCCTCCAGGGGCGCCGCCCGGAAGAAGTGGCCAAACTGCTGGTCACGGCTTCCGGCGGACCCCATTTCCGCCGGCCTGCGTCGGAATTTTCGTCGATTACGGTCGAACAGTGCCTCAAGCATCCGACGTGGAACATGGGTGGCAAGATCACCATCGATTCGGCGACGATGTTCAATAAGGGCCTGGAAGTCATCGAAGCCCACTGGCTCTTCCACATGCCCTTCGACAAGATCGAAGTCGTCATCCAGCCGCAGAGCATCATCCATTCCATGATCGAGTTCATCGACGGTTCTGTCCTGGCTCAGCTGGGCATGCCCGATATGCGCCTGCCCATCCAGTACGCCTTTACCTATCCGGAACGGATGACCGTCCGCGGCGCCCGGCCCATCGACTGGAAGACGCTGGGGACGCTGGAATTCTTCCCGCCTGACGACGAGAAGTTCCCATCCATCGGCCTGGCCTATGAAGCCGGCCGCATCGGCGGTACCATGCCCTGTGTCCTCAACGGGGCCAATGAAGTCGCCGTCTATGCTTTTCTGCGTAAAGAGATTTCCTTTACGCGTATTTTTGATATTGTCCGTACAGTCATGGAACGGCACACGGTCTCGCATGACGTCACCCTGGCGTCTATCCGCCAGGCCGATGCCTGGGCCCGCCGCTGTGCTGCTTCCTTGCTGTAGAAAGGGGATTTCCCGTGGGTCTTACTATTTTAGCGACGATCTTCGTCTTCAGTGTCATCGTCTTCGTCCACGAACTGGGCCATTTCGCGACGGCCAAGTGGGCGGGGATGCAGGTCGATGAGTTCGCACTCGGCTTTGGTCCCAAAGTGTACAGTGTACGCCGCGGAGATACAGAATATTCCCTGCGGGCCATTCCTCTTGGCGGATTCAACCGCATCGCCGGCATGACGGAAGAGGAAGACTTGAACGATAAATCTTTCCTGAGCAAACCTGTCTGGAAGCGCATGATCGTCATCGCTGCCGGCGGTATCATGAACTTCGTCCTGGCCATCGTCCTCTTGTGGGGCCTGTTCTTCGTCGTCGGTACGGTGACCGTTTCGCCGGAAGCCGTCGTCGGCTCGACCATCGCCGGCTCACCGGCCGAACAGTCGGGCCTTGCAGCCGGCGACCGCATCGTCCGCATCGGCAACCAGGAAATTTCCAAATGGTCTGATATTTCTCAGGCCGTCGCGCCATACAGCCACGCCGTCGTTACCGTGGAAATCGAACGGGACGGCCAGATCCAGGGCGTCGAAATGGTGCCTGACGTAGACAGCGCCTCGAAGAAAGCCATGCTCGGCGTCATGCCCATGACGACCAAAGAAGCTCATGGCTTCTTTGAATCGGCGGGCATGGCCGTCCAACGGACAGGCAAGCTCTGCCAGCTCATGATCGTCGGCCTCTATGATATGGTGACGGGCCGGGAAAAGGCCGAAGTCGCCGGTCCTATCGGCGTCGCTCAGCTGGCCGGTCAGGTCGCTGCATCGGGCTTTGCCAATTTGCTCATGTTCACGGCCTTCCTCAGCCTCAACCTGGGCATCTTGAATCTCCTGCCCGTACCGCTCCTCGATGGGGGCTATATTATTTTATTGATTCTCGAAGGTATTACGCGCCGGCGGATGCCGAAACGGGCGTTGTACTACATCCAGGTCACAGGGGCCGTCCTCTTGGGCTCCCTGTTCCTCTTCGCCATGTTTCAGGATATCAGCCGCTTTTAGAAAGGCAGGCCTTGCATGAAACGTAGAAAATCTCTTCCCGTCCAGGCGGGCAGCGTCACCATCGGCGGCGATGCACCCGTATCGGTCCAGACCATGTCGACGGTCAACCCGGCCCATATGGCCGAAGCCGTCGTCGATGCCCGCCGCCTGGCATCGTATGGCGCTGAAATCTTGCGCTTCGCCGTTCCCGATATGGAAGCGGCCAAAGGCCTGGCCGCCGTCGTTCAGGCCGTGGATATCCCCATTGTCGCCGATATCCACTTCGATTACCGCCTGGCCCTGGCCGCCGTCGACAGCGGCGTCCAGGCCCTGCGCATCAATCCGGGCAATATCGGATCTGACGACAATGTCGTCAAAGTCGTCGAAAAAGTACGTCCTAAGGGAATCCCCATCCGTATCGGCATCAATACAGGTTCCCTGCCGGAAGATATCCTGGCTCAGAGCGGCGGCCATCCGACGGCAGAAGGCATGGTCGAAGGGGCCCTGCGCCATATCCGCATCCTGGAACGCATGGATTACCGCAACATGGTCATTTCCCTCAAGTCCTCCGACGTGCCCTTGATGATCGAAGCCTATGAAGCCCTGGCCGATAAGGTGCCTTATGCCCTGCACTTGGGCGTAACCGAAGCCGGCCTGGTCCGTGAAGGGAGCATCAAGTCGGCCATCGGTATCGGTACGCTGCTCCACGAAGGCATCGGCGATACGATCCGCGTATCCCTGACGGGCGATCCCGTCGAAGAAATCAAGGCCGGCCAGACCATCCTCAGTGCCCTTGGCCTGCGCCGTTTCGGGCCGACCCTCATTTCCTGTCCGACTTGCGGCCGGACCCAGGTCCACCTCATCGACCTGGCCCAGGAAGTGGAAGAGGCCATTTCTCATCTGACTGTGCCCATCAAGGTCGCCGTCATGGGTTGTGTCGTCAACGGTCCCGGTGAAGCCAGGGAAGCCGATTTCGGCATTGCCGGCGGTAAGGGGAAGGGCATCGTCTTTTCTCATGGCCAGGTCCTGCGCACCGTGCCGGAAGACCGGCTCGTGTCCAGCCTGCTGGAAGAAATTGAAAAAACCATTGCAAAGGAGTCTTAACTCATGTTAGCATCGAAATTGTATAGTCCGACGCTGCGGGAAATCCCGGCAGACGCCGAAATCGCCAGCCATCAGTATATGTTGAAAGCCGGGATGATCCGCAAGAACGGCGGCGGCTTGTATTCTTTCCTGCCTTTAGGCCGCCGGGTCGAACTCAAGATCGAAGCCATCGTCCGCGAAGAAATGAACAACATCGGCGCCCAGGAAATCATGATGCCCATTATGCAGCCGGCTGAAATCTGGCATGAATCGGGCCGCTGGAATGCCTATGGCCCGGAAATGTTCAAACTCGAAGACCGCCATGGCAATCATTTCTGCCTCGGGCCGACACACGAAGAATTGATTACGACCCTGGTCCGCAATGAACTGCGCTCGTACAAGCAGATGCCCGTCACGCTGTGGCAGATGCAGAATAAATACCGCGACGAAATCCGCCCGCGTTTCGGCCTCATGCGCAGCCGTGAGTTCGTCATGAAAGATGCTTATTCCTTCGACGTCGACGAAGAAGGCCTGCACAAGAGCTATCAGGATGAATACGATGCCTATACGCGCATCTTCACGCGCTGCGGCCTGAATTTCAAGCCCGTCGAAGCCGACAGCGGCCAGATCGGCGGCAATCACACCCATGAATTCATGGCCCTGGCCCAGGCCGGCGAAGCCGAAATCGTATCGTGCTCGAAGTGCGATTATGCAGCAGATATTGAAAAAGCCGTTCCTCAGGCCATCGAAATGCCGGCAGAAGACGCCAAAGATGTAGAACTCATCGAAACGCCGAACTGCTCGACCATTGAAGACCTGGCCCAGTTCCTCCACATTCCCGTCGAAAAGACGATCAAAGCCGTCGCTTTCACTATCGACGGCGAAAAGACGGTCCTCTGCATGGTCCGCGGCGACCATGAAGTCAATGACGTCGCCGTCCAGAATTTCGTCGGCGGCAATGTCATCGAACCGGCGACGGAAGACGAATTGAAGGCCCACGGCCTCCAGCCGGGCTACATGAGCCCCATGGGTGCCGATAAACCGGATAATGAAACGTTCTTCGTCCTCGTCGATCCGTCGGCCATGAACGTCCCCAATGGCGTAACCGGTGCCAATAAGGCCGGCTATCACTATCAGAACGTCAATCCGTCGCGGGACTTCAAAGACGTGACGGTCACGACCATCCGCAACATGGTCGCCGGCGACAAATGCCCGCACTGCGGTGCACCCATCGAAATCGTCCGCGGCATCGAAGTCGGCCAGGTCTTTGAACTGGGCACGAAGTATTCCGAAGCCCTCCATGCGACCTTCCTTGACCAGAACGGCAAGGCCAAACCCTACGTCATGGGCTGCTACGGCATTGGCGTCACCCGTACTATTGCCGCTGCCATCGAACAGTTCCACGACGAACACGGCATCATGTGGCCTGTCGCCATCGCGCCTTTTGAAGTGGCCATCGTCCCGGTCAGCAGCAAAGATCAGGATCAGGTCCGCATCGCCGGTGACCTCTATCAGGCCCTGCAGGCTGCCAAGGCCGACGTCCTCCTCGACGACCGTAATGAACGGGCTGGCGTCAAGTTCAACGACGCCGACCTCATCGGCTATCCCGTCCGGGTCACGGTCGGCAAGAAGAGCGCTGCCGAAGGCACTGTCGAAATCAAGATCCGCCGGACTAGCGAACAGGAAGTCGTTCCTATCGACCAGGCCGTCGCCCGCGTCCAGGAAATCTTAGCTGACCTGCGTAGCAAGAATATGTAAATCGAACGCATATGTTATAAAAATATTTCCGTAAAACGAGGAAAAATGCTTGTATTTTTCCTCGTTTTATCTTATAATTTTAATTAGCAAGCTAATCAAAAGAGGGGAAGACGTATGAGATTTGAAGCATTCCCGACGCGGGAAAAATTGGAAAAACACGCCCGGATCATTCCGGAAATCGAACCGTCGGCGGTCCTGGCCATGCTGCGCATCTCCCAGGCCGCTGAAATCATCCGCTCGTCCATCAACGACGTCCTGGCCAAGCAATACCACTTGTCCCAGGGGAAACTGCGGGTCATGATCGTCCTGCACCAGAGCCCGGAAGGTATTGCACCGTCACAGCTGGCTGAGAAGACCGGCGTGACCCGGGCGACGATTACGACCATGGTCAAGCGCATGGTCCGCGACGGATTGACGACGGTCGTCATCGATCAGGAAGACAAGCGGGGCAAAAAGGTCAGCCTCACGGCCCAGGGCCGCCAGTTCATGGACCAAGTACTGCCCGGCCATTATCTGCGCATTTCGACGCTCATGAACCGCCTCAGTGAGGACGAACAGGCCGAACTCATCCGCCTGCTGACGAAACTGAGCCAGAAATGATTTTCTCAGCAAATTTTAACCTGAAAAGCACTGCTTTTCAGGTTTTTTTCATTTTTCCCTGCTACACTGGGGGCAAATGGAAAAAGAAAGAAGGTTTGCCCATGTATCCGACTCATCACTTCCGCCAGGACTTCCATTACTTGTCCCTGCGCTCATCTCTGTTGGAAGAAATCTCTCTGCTCTATGGCCTGCCCCTGGGGCAGGCGAAGGGCCAGGCCGGCCGGATCTGCCGCTGCCGCCGTATGGTCCGGGAACTGCTCGCGGCCTGCCGACAGCAGCCGGACCAGCCGGTATATCCCTATCTTCTGGGCGTCCTCCTGGAACGGGTCGGTCAATGGCCGCTGACCAGCCGCCCCCGATGGGCCTATGACCAGGCCGAGGGCTATTACGACCGGGCCCGGCAGCTCCAGCAGCGGCAGCCTCCCGGCACGTATGACCGCCAGCACTATCTGCGCCCGTCTGTGGCCCTGCTGCGCCTGAGCCTGCGCCGCAGACAGGAGGAGCGGTTCTATGATTGGTGGGACCGCTGCGGCGGCCTGCGCCGCTTTCACCGCGATGTACAGGCCCTGTTCCAGGTGCGCTGGCTCATCGTCAAGGAAGACTATGAACGGGCGGCCTTTACCCTCCGGAATCTGCATGGATTGGCCGGCAGGCATAGCGCTTTTTCAGCTGCCCAGGCCCGAATCCTATCAGATATCGTCACGGCGGCCTGTCAGGGGCCGGGGGCGATACTCAAGGGAACCTATGGCCCGTATGTCCGCCAGGCCCTGTGGGACGCCCTTTTTCCTGCCAGGCCGCGACAAATGACGGACTCCGTGTTATAATGACAGGCATAGGCATATTTGCCGGGAAATGAGGAACTGCTATGGAAATCAAGATCATCCCGCTGGGGAGCGACGACAAGCCCCTGGATTCGTATGGCCAGGACGGCCAGTCTTTTGCCGAGACTTATGCGCCCATCGTTGAGCTGCTGCTGCGCGAAAGCCGCCTCCATGCCGTCGTCCATACCGTCCCGGGTGGACCGGCGATGGCCCAGGCCGTGTGCCGTCTCATCGAAGAGGCCCGGAAGCGGCAGGGGGACGGTGCTGAGGCCATGCCCTTCGACGTAACGCCCATCGTCGACGTGACGGCGCGCCTGCGCCGCGAAGACGGCTGCCCCTGGGACCGGGCCCAGACCCATCGGACCTTGCGCCGCTACCTCATCGAAGAGGTCTATGAAATGCTCGATGCCATCGACAGCCACGACGTAGCGGGCATCCGCGAGGAATTGGGGGACATCCTCTATCAGGTCGCCATCCACGCCCGCATCGCCCAGGAAAAAGGCCTTTTTTCGGCTCAAGATGTCGTAAAAGACGTCACAGATAAGATGATTCGGCGCCATCCCTACGTTTTTAGCCAAAAAAGCCTTGAAAACATAGGTACGAGTATGTTAAACTGGGATAGATTAAAGCAAGGCGAACAACGCCAGCAGCATGCTCACCTGCTGGACGGCGTCGTTCCCGGACTGCCGTCGCTCCTGGCTGCAGATAAACTTCAGGAAAAAGCGGCTAAGACCGGTTTCGACTGGCCCGATGTCCAGGGCGTCTGGGATAAGTTCCATGAAGAATGGGAGGAATTCCGTCAGGCCCTTGGCGAAGGAGATTCCGTCCACGCCGAAGAAGAAGCTGGGGATGTCCTGTTTGTCTTTGCAAATTTATGCCGACACTATCATATAGAGCCGGAATGTGCGTTACATCGGGCTAACTGTAAATTCCGACGCCGCTTTGCTCACGTAGAGGACCGGGTCCGCCAGTCGGGCCGGCCGTGGGATGCTTTTTCGCTGGATGAGCTCGACTCGTTCTGGCAGGAGGCCAAACAGATAGAACGGCAGAAGGAAAATACAGACAGTTAGCGTTACGCAGATGTAACGATTTAAAGGAGGACCTAGTATCATGAACAAAACAGAATTAATCGCTGCAGTCGCACAGAAATCCGATTTGACCAAGAAAGACGCTGAAAAAGCTGTAAAAGCTGTATTCGAAGCTATCAGCGACAGCCTCACCCAGGGTGATAAAGTACAGATCATCGGCTTTGGCACTTTTGAAGTCCGTCAGCGATAAG
>NZ_APHY01000003.1 GCF_000417505.1 Megasphaera sp. NM10 | reverse complement strand
TCAGGCAAGTTCAGTTTTGGCAAATCCGTAACTGACAATGGCTGGAATATGTTCACGAACATGCTGGAGTATAAACTGGCTTGGCAAGGCAAACAGCTTATCAAGATAGACAAGTGGTATCCCAGCAGCCAGCTGTGCCATGTTTGCGGATATCAGAACCACGAAACCAAGGACTTATCTGTAAGGGAATGGGATTGCCCTAAATGTGGCAGTCACCATAACCGCGATAAGAACGCGGCCATCAATATCCGAGAAGAAGCCAGGCGGATATCTGCCTGACGTAATCCATAAAATACCGTGGGGCGCACGGGAATCTACGCCTGTGGAGAGAGTGTAAGCCGCCGCAACTCTTTGGAGTCAGTAGCGCTGTTCTCGTTGAAGCAGGAAGCTCCCGCCTCTATAGGCGGGAGTACGTTCACAGCTTATACTGTACCCATAAGGTTGGACAGTCCCCTTTTTAAGTGGTTAGCGGCTAGTGGTTCGTGATTAGCAGATGGTTTTATAGTTTGTAATACGGATGCCACGTGAGCGGCCCGTTAGGGATTGGGATAATTCTTCCAGCAAACGGGGCAGTAAATCATACATATCCCGAAGCGGGCGCCCCACGTGGCGCCCCTACAGAAAAGGGACTGCCACATGTGCGACAGTCCCTTTTCTTATTAGGAGAGGAGTAGTTTTTCGAGGATTGGGTCTAATTCTTCCGGTGTCGTGCTGGGTTCAAAGCGCTGGACCTGGCTGCCGTCCCGGTTGATGAGAAATTTGGTGAAATTCCATTTGATGCCGTTGCCCTGGGCATTGTCCGGATAGTATTCGGAAACGACCTTCTGGATGAGCTGGCCGCTTTCTTTATCGGTTTCGTAGCCTTTAAAAGGCGCGGCTCCCGTGAGGTATTGATAAAGCGGAGCTGCCTGATCACCGCGAACGTCGATTTTCGCAAAGAGCGGGAAGGTGACGCCATGGTTGAGGCGGCAGAACTGTTCGATGTGCTGGTTATCTTCCGGGTCCTGTTCCAGGAACTGGTTGCACGGGAAACCGAGGATGACCAGGCCTTTATCCTTATATTTCTGATATAAGGCTTCCAGGCCGTCGTACTGTGGTGTAAAGCCGCATTTGCTGGCCGTATTGACGATGAGCAGGACTTTATCTTTATATTGGCTCAGGGATACATCGTGACCCTGGATATCTTTGACAGTGAAATCGTATACGTTCATGACGTGACCTCTTTATGGTTTATAATTCGTGGATAACGCAGCCGCCAAATTCCGGCGAGCAGGTGGCCCCGTCGAGGGACGGCGCTTCTTTGACAGCGAACGACTCCTTCCACAGGCCGTGGAGGTTGCAGTATGCATAGACTTCGCCGGCATCGCCTGTTTCAAATTCAGCCTTCGGTTCTTCACCTGGTTTGAGGTAACGGATGTCGACGCCGTTGTCATCGACAAGGGCAATCCATTCGATGTAATGCTTTTCTTCCATCGGGTGTGTCACTGAGCCGACGTGGACTTCCAGATGACCATCGATTTTCTGGATAGCCGGTACGTGTTTTTCTTTAGCTGCATCGACAGTGTCGGCGACGAGATGAGTCAATTCCTGGCCGGCATAGATGAGTTTTTCCGGTACTTGCGTGCCTACAGATACTAAAACGCTGCCATCTTTATCGTTACGGTAAAATTCTACGTGTTTCATATGGGTTCCTCCTTCGGGGCTTGGCCCCTTAATAATTATTTTTCTTTATGTGCTCATTATAGACTAAATCGGTACGCTTGTTAATAATGGAGAATAATTATTCTTTATTATTTTTTCTTGATATCCAGCTCAATGCTGTGCGGGTCTTTCTTTAGGGCCTTCATCCGTTCCCGCGTCGTCCGGCTGGCACCGCCCCATTTGAGGACCAGTCCACCGTTTACACTCCACGTCGACGTCATATTGGAGCCGGACCGCCTTGTCAATTCGCCCCAGACGGAATTCCCCTTCCCCAAAGACAGGGACGTCCCAAAAGTCATGTCATACCAGGTGTAATGGCTGGAACCGACATCGGCCGTCTGGGGTGCCTGGCCATCGCCATGGAGACTGCCCGTCGTAGTCCCATTCATTTCCCGCTGAACGCCAAAGCGGCCATAGAGCAGGCCGGCATGGCCGTTGACGCTATACGATTTGCCGGCCATAATGCCCAGGCGTCCGGTGACATAGGGTTTATTCCCGGACCGATAGGTCACGTCGTCTCCGCTGACCGTGTAAGGGAAGACATAACTCAGGGACAGGCCGGCCTGGGGTTCCCAAAAGAATTGCTTGGGCAAGAGACGCGTTTCATAATAGCGTATACCAGCAGCGATCAGCCAGTTCCGGTAGTTGACCAAATCGCTATTCCCATCGGCATCGCTATAAGAGACAGTATGCTGCAACTGGGACAGGCGGATGACGGCATCACCGTGACGGTCGTGCTTATCGCCCCATTCCATGGCAAAACCGCCGCCATATTCCTTGATAGAGTCAGACCCGCCACCATAGGGCTGGCTTCCTGCCTGACCATTAGTATATACATTCGACGTGCTCATCGTATAAAAAGCGCCCTGATGCAGGGTCCCGCCCCAACGGGCCATGGCATGCGGCGAATCATAACCGATGAGGGTCGCACTGTAGTCCTGGCTGAAAGACAGGCTGCCGTAATCGGGAAAGGTATAGCTGCGATAATCGGTCTTGACCCACCAGCCCGTATCTTCTGATGGTTCGGCCAAGTCTTTATAAGAAGCGAAACGATTATCATGCTGCGCCGCCAGAAAAGGTCCGACGCCATTTCATAAAAAGAAGCCGTCCCAGCCTGTGTCGCTGCCAAAGACCGGCCGGCAGACGACCAGTCCGCCGTTCCTGCAGCAGCTGCTCCGGCCGGACAGACCAGGAGCGAAAAAGCGATTATCCAATTACGCAAACCAGGCAGACTGAATTTCATAAAAACCTCCTTCGAGGACTTATGTTTCCGTCCTTACTAAATCATAATGGCGGCAGCCCTGTTCTTCACGGCAGCACAGGACACCGTGGTCGACGAGATATTCAATATGGGCCAGCGTTTCCCCCAGGGCGAACCATTTCTGCGTCGGCGGAAAGTCCTTCCACTGCTTGCCGCGCATGGACCAGGTCATATGTGGGGCGATGTCGTAGGCCGTGCTGTGCGGATAGAGCCCTGCCAGATGGCAGATTTCCGCCAGGCGTCGGTCGTGATGGGCCACGATTTCGTCGATGCGGCCGGCAATGGACGTATCGCCTTCACGGTGTCCCGGCAGAGCCAGTCGGACGGGGAGTTCCCGCACTTTCTGTAAACTTTCGAGATAGCGTTGCAGGGCCTGTTTCATATGATACCAGACCTGGATGTTCGGCGTAATGTCGAAGAGGATGTGGTCACTGGTAAAGAAGACTTCTTCTTTCGGCAGGTACAGGCAGCACAGGCCCGGCGTATGGCCCGGCGTGTGAATGACCTGTAAATCGCAGCCGGCCAGGTGGAGGCAGTCGCCGTCATGGACAGGGTTCACCGGGAAATGCGGGTCTGGCGAAAAGGTCCGGGCCTGATTGGAGAACTGCGTCTTGATTTCGGCCGGCGGCATGCCTTCGCGCATGAAGTTATCTTCAGCCGCTTTCCACGTCGAACCGTCTTCGGAATCGACGAGGTACTGGTAATCGACGGGATGCATGTAAATAGGACAGCCGGCCTGGGCAAAGAGGCCGACGAGACCGCTGTGGTCAGCGTGGAGATGAGTGATGAACAGGGACGTATCAGATTGTAAACGGATGTCCAGTTCTTGTAAACCCTGGCACAAGGCGCGTTTACATTCAGGACGGTTAAAGCCCGTGTCGATGACTAGATTGCCAGACACTCCTTTGATGACATAGGCGTTGAGATACTGCAGGGGATTGTCAGGCAAATCGACGCGGATACGGTATATATCGGGATGAGAATGAACTTGTTGGATCATGGGACCTCCTTTTAAAGGAATCAGGCGGGCCGCCCTCTGGGACGGCCCTACGAATAAAGGCCTTTAAATTTAAAACCATTCACTAAAAACTACAGACTGCAAACTTACTACTCAAAAAGAGGCTGTCAGATGACAGCCTCTTTTCTCATTTCTTCTTTTTAGGATTATAGCGGTTCATGCCTTTGTCGACGCCCAGGCTCAGGCAGCCTTCGATAGCTGTCGCTGCGTCTTCAATGCCCTGCTGGTAGGCTTCACGGAGTTCTTCCGGGAAAGGAGTCAGGACGTGGTCGACGACGTCATGGTGCGGCAAGGGCCGGCCGATGCCAACGCGGAAACGGGTGAAATCGGTACAGCCGTTGGCAAACAGGCTCTTGATGCCGTTATGTCCGCCATCGCTGCCGCTCTTGCGGATGCGCAGACGGCCGACGGCCAAGTCCATATCGTCATAGGCGACGTAGACATCGGGCTGATCGACTTTATACCAGCGCATGAGCGGGCCGACGGCGCGGCCGCTTTCATTCATGTACGTCTGCGGCTTGACCAGGATGATCTTTTCGCCGTTCACCGTGGTCTGGGCCACAAGGGCGTCCATCTTATCCTGCCACAAGGTCACGTTCCAGCGCTTGGCTAATTCATCGACGACACGGAAACCCGTGTTGTGTTTCGATTCTTCATATTGGCGGCCCGGATTGCCCAGGCCTACGATCATATGCACGACAGGTCCCTTATTTGTCGAAGAGACGGCTTACGGAAACGTCGTGGAAGATGCGCATGATAGCTTCGCCGAGGAGCGGTGCGACCGAAAGGACTTTGATCTTATCGATCTGTTTTTCCTGCGGCAAAGGAATGGTATTGGTGATGATCAGTTCGGAAATGACTGATTTCTGGATGCGTTCGACAGCCGGGTCGGTGAGGACAGCGTGAGCGCAGGCAGCGAAGACACGGGAAGCACCCATTTCTTTCAGGGCTTTCGCGCCACCGCACAAGGAACCAGCCGTATCAACGATATCGTCGACGAGGATGCAGGTCTTGCCTTTGATGTCGCCGATGATGTTCATGACTTCAGCAACGCCCGGACGGGGACGGCGTTTTTCGATGATGGCGATAGGTGCATTGACGCGGTCAGCCAGATCGCGGGCACGCGTTACGCCACCGAGGTCAGGAGATACGACGACGATGTCGCCCATATCCGTTTCTTCTTTTTTCTGATTGATGTATTTGGCAATGATGGAAGCCGAGCCGAGGTGATCGACAGGGATGTCGAAGAAGCCCTGGATCTGGCCGGCATGCAAGTCCATGGTAACGACGCGGGTAATGCCGGCTGTCGTCATCAAATCAGCAACCAGTTTGGATGTAATCGGTTCACGGCCGCGGGTCTTGCGGTCCTGACGTGCATAACCATAATACGGAACAACGGCGGTAATGTGTTTAGCCGAAGCGCGTTTGAGGGCATCTGCATGATGAGCAGTTCCATCAGGGTGTCATTGGCCGGCTGACAAGTCGGCTGGATGACGAATACGTCCTTACCGCGGACACTTTCGTCGATCATGACCTGGATTTCACCGTTGTTGAATTTGCCAACAAAGGCTTTGCCCAGTTCCAAACCGAGGTAATCGGCAATTTCCCTGGCCAATTCCGGATTGGCATTCCCCGTAAAAATCTTCAGCTTTTTCCCGTCTTCGTAACTCATAGTGAGCCTCCCTGTATAAGTAGTGATTAATTGTTATTTTTTATATGTATCTTCCTTGACCCAGCCTTCAATGTTGCGCTGCCGTGCCCGGGCAACGGATAAGGCTTTGGCCGGAATATCTTTGGTAATCGTCGAACCGGCGCCGACATAGGCATAGTCGCCGACTTTGACCGGTGCGACGAGGTTGCTGTTGCAGCCTACGAAGGCATGGTCGCCAATGATCGTGCGGTGTTTGATCTTGCCGTCGTAATTGACAGTGATCGTCCCGCAGCCGATATTGACACCACTGCCGACATCGCTGTCGCCGATGTAGCTGAGGTGCGGCAGTTTCGTGCCATCGCCGACGGTGGAGTTCTTGACTTCCATATAGTTGCCGACTTTGACCTGATTGCCGATGACCGTATTGGGCCGGAAATGGACGAACGGGCCGATTTCACAGCCGTTCTTGATTTCGCAGTCATGAGCATACATGAACTGGACATGGTCGTCATCGCCCATCTTGACGTTAGTCATGCGGACGTACGGGCCGACCTGGCAGCCTTCGCCGATGACCGTATCGCCTTCGAGGATCGTCCCCGGATAAAGGACGGTGTCGCGGCCGACGGTGACCGTCGTGTCTACATAGGTGTTATTCGGATCGATGATGGAAACGCCATCGGTCATGAGTTCATCCAGTTTACGCTGGCGCAGGACCCGTTCGGCTTCGGCCATCTGCTGACGCGAGTTTACACCGAGTGTTTCCGCATAGGACGGCGCAGCAAAGGCACTGACGACTTTGCCTGCCGATACGAGCATGCCGATGATATCGGTCAGATAGTATTCACCTTGCGCGTTGTCATTGGTGACGTTGTGAAGCATATCCCACAAGAGAGACATATCAAAGCAGTAAATGCCGGCGTTTACTTCGTCGACTGCCAGTTCTTCCGGCGTGCCGTCTTTCTGTTCGACGATTTTGACGACCTGCCCTTTTTCATCGCGGATGACGCGGCCGTAACCGGTCGGATTCGGCATATGTGCCGTCAGGACCGTCGCTGCAGCGCCGCTCTGTTCATGGCAGTCGATAAGGGCTGTAAACGTTTCCTTCGTGACCAGCGGCGTATCGCCACAGGTTACGAGGAGGGTGCCAGCTTCCCCCTGGAGCAGCGGTTCTGCCTGCAGGACAGCATGGCCTGTGCCGAGCTGTTCTTTCTGCATGACAGTTTCGGCCTGATCACCGAGGTAATCCCGGACCGTTTCACCGCCAAACCCGACGACGACGACCTGGCGCTGCGTCCCGGCTGCTTTGACAGCCCGCAGTACCTGTTCGACCATCGGGACGCCGCCGACTTTGTGCAAAACCTTGGGGAACTTCGACTTCATACGCGTCCCCTTGCCGGCAGCGAGGATAAGTGCAATAGTATTTTTCATCCAGTTATAGCCTCCCTGAATTCCATAACTATATAATGTCCATTTAAGGATAACACAAAACGGGGCGAAAAAAAAGAGGCTGTCACATAAAGACGCCTCTTTTATCAAACAAGCTCGTATTAACCTAATACATAGACAACGACATCACGACGGCCGAAGTCGAGGGCTTCGCTGGTCGAATCCATGGCCAGGTCGATGCGGTCACCGACGATAGCTCCGCCCGTATCGGCAGCTACGGCATAGCCATAGCCTTCAATGTAGAGCTGCGAGCCGAGGGGAATGACATCGGGGTCGACGGCAACCATGCCGCGCTGGAGATACTGTCCCGTTGCCGTGTAGCCATCACCGCCGCCATCTTCAGCGGTGTAAGCCGTAGCTTCCATGACAAGACGACGCTGATAGCCTTCCGTCGAAGACGATTCTTCAGGGATCGGACGGCCACTGGCTTCCGACAGGGCTTCCATGGTCTGGGAGCCGACGACGCCGTCTGCCGTGAGGCCGTGGTCAGCCTGGAACTGTTCGACAGCAGCTTCTGTCGAGGGACCAAAATCACCATCAGCACTACCGGACAGATAGCCCGTATCCTGAAGCATATATTGAACGCTCTGTACGACAGAGCCACTCATACCCATTTGAACGCTAGCACAAGCCAGGGATGTAAATGCGAACATGCAGATTGTTGTCATTAATATCAGTATACGATTTCTCAAAAAACCACCTCTTTGAACGAACACAATATCAAGTACGTCCTGAATTATAACAAACTTCCCACTATAAGTCAAAAAAATTAATAATTATAATATGTTTTTGATGTATTTATTCTTTATTCTGTACACCGTTTAAACAGCGTATGTCCGTTAATGCTCAACTTCGAGATGTATTTTTTAGTACCTGGTACTAGTTTTTTATAATTATTATGCATTTTTACCTATTTTAGCTCTTCGTCTTCTCCACAATATTTCTTATGGATTCAGCTCCTTCTATGGAATCGGTGAGGACGTAAATGAAGTCTCCTGCCCGCAGACACGTATCGTCATCAGGATGATATCTCCACTGCCGCGCTTGATGTCGACGATGACCGTATGGGCCGGCCAGGCAATGCGGCCGACATATTTCCCATCGGCCTGACTGCCGCTGGATACGGTCAGTTCCAGGAGATTACGCCGTTCTTCCGACGATAAGACGGGCTTATTCTTGGCCAGGTTCCGCTGCAATAAAGCTTCATAAATCGGTTCGCCCTGGCAGAGCTGAGCTACGACCAGTGCGACCAATGACGCCGTACAGAGAACAAGCAGGTGCTCATAAGAGCTGGTCATTTCCATGATGAGAATGGTTCCCGTCACCGGTGACTGAACAGAGGCCGCAAAAAAGGCGGCCATGGAGATGACGACGATGTTGGACAAGTAATACGAAGAAATGAGTCCCAAGCGGACAAAGACGATGCCCGTAATGCCGCCTGTCAGCGCGCCCAGGACCAGCATGGGCAGGAAAAAGCCGCCAGGGACGCCGCAGCCATAGCTGACCAGGGTGAAGAGGAACTTCCCGATGAGAAGGCCGGCAAAGAGTTTCAGCGATAAGGGCAGGGTATAGAGGCTGTTGACCAGGTCGTTGCCGCCGCCCAGGACTTCCGGGAAGACATAGCCCAAGATGCCGGCCATGCACAAGGCAAAGGCAATGCGCATATAATTATTGCGAAAGACAGGTAAATCATAGAAATAATGAATATTCAGCAAACCCTTGTTGAAGACGACGCCGGCCAAGCCAATAATGATTCCCAGAATGACCACGAGCCACATGTAGCGCAGGGGAAACGGCGGCAGCATGCCGAAATGGAAGACCGGCGCCCGGCCGAAGACGTAGCGGCTGACCATGGTCGCCAGCAGGGCCGCTGCCATGGACGGCGCCAGGACGACGCCGGAAAAATTGCGGTGCAGTTCTTCCAGGGCGAACATGACGCCGGCCAAGGGCGCATTAAAGGCCGCCGCCAGACCGGCACTGGCACCGGCCGTGATGAGGTAGCGTTCTTCCATGCGCGTCCGCCCCAAGGCCCGGCTCAGGCCCTGAGCCGTCACGGCGCCGATCTGGATGGACGGCCCTTCGCGGCCCAGGGACAGGCCCAGGCCGATGCCGACGATGCCACCGATGAGCTTGACCCAGAGAATGCGCAGCCAGCGCATGCGGATGGCCCCCAAGATGACGCCTTTTACCTGGGGGATGCCGCTGCCGCCGGCATTGGGTTCATAAATCCCCAGGCGCCATAAGAGCAGGGCCGCCGCCAATAAGACGCCGAACCAGGACAGGTTCAGGAGTACGCCGCCGCTGGCCAGGACGTTGGCATAGATCCATTGGCGCCAGACCGTCCCCATTTCCAGGCCCCAGCGAAAAAAGCTGATAACCGTTCCTGATAATATCCCGACGACGATGCCTTCAAAAAAAAGGCGCAGGCGGAACCGAGGCCAATGGTCGAGGGCCCGCAGAGCCGCTTCTAACTGTGTATCGACATGCATATCTTTCACAATCCTTTCTATTCATATGTCCAAATTATATCATAGTCCCGTAACTTTCGCAGGTTCCTGATGGTATCCCCTATTATAGTATTATAGAGAAGGCGAAATATAAGTTTTCGTAAATTTTTCGCAAGCATTTCCTAAAAATCGTTGCTATTTAAAGAATGACTCATTATGATAGAAACAACACATCGATAGGAGTCCTGTCCATGAATCAGCCATCTTTCCATTTCCCAAAAAGCCCGCGGGCCAAGGCCATCGCCTTTGGCCTCATCTTTCTCCTGACTTGTATAGCCATTTATCTCTATAGCCATTCCAGTGCCGTCCCAAAAGTAAAAGGCACGGCCCAGAACGTATCGGTCACGGCGTATACCGTGACCCGCCAGGATATGAAGCGCAAGATTTCCCTGTCCGGCCAGACCGTTCCCGTCGCCCAGGTCGACATTTCCACGAAATACGCCGGTAAAATCGCCGATGTCGCCGTCAACCTCGGCGATGTCGTCGCGCCGGGCCAGGTCCTGCTCATCCAGGATACGGTCGACACGAACCTGACCCTCAATCAGGATAAAGCAGCCCTGGAACAGGCCGTCGCCGATTCCAAGGCTGCGGAATCGCAATTCGGCTCAGACCTGCAAAAAGCAGAAGTCGAATACGACACGGCCAAGATGAATTACAACCGCTATGCCGTCCTGAAAAACGAAGGCGCCATTTCCCAGCAGGAACTGGATACAGCCTATCAGGCCCTGATCGTCGCCAAATCGGCCCTGGACAACCTGGAGTCGCAGAATGTCGGCGACGTCCCGGCCAGTGTGGCCAGTAAATATGCCGCCCAGGCCAAAGCCGGCTATACCGTCGACAGCCTGACCCAGCAGCTCGACGACATGACCCTGCGGGCCCCGCGGGCCGGCGTCGTCACCTACCGCAACGCCGAAGTCGGCGCCATGGCCGCGGCCAACACGAAAGTCATGACCATTACCGATACGAGCGGCGTATACATCGACTGTTCCCTGTCCGAAGCCGACGTCGCCGCCATCCAGCAGGGGATGCCCGTCAGCGTATCCATCGAGTCCCTAGCCCAGGACTACGACGGCTATATTACCTACGTCAGCCCGGCCATGGACGATACGACCAAGACCTACGTCGTCCGCATCACCCTGGCCCAGCCGGACGCGAAGCTGCGCGGCGGCATGTTCGCCCAGTCGTCCATCGACGTCCTGCAGAAACCGGATACCCTGTTCATCCCCAAAGACGCCTTGACGGAACAGGATGGGAAGGCTCAGGTCTGCGTCATCAGGCCTGACGATACGATTGAACTCCGCACGGTCACGACGGGCCTGCGCAACGACGATTATATCGAAATCACGGACGGCCTCGATGACGGTGACGTCATCGCCACAACCAACTTGGCCCGCCTCAAAGACGGTACGACCGTATCCATCGAAGAAAGGCAGTGACCGTCATGAATTTGACTAAGTTTTCTATCGACCGCCCTATCGGCATCACTATGGTCATCGCCTTCTTCGTCGTCCTCGGCCTGTTCAGTTTCTACCGCATCGGCGTTGAACTGCTGCCGGCCTTGAACACACCGTACGTCACCGTGTCCATTTCCTACCCCGGTGCCAATGCCGATTCCGTCGAACAGCAGGTCGTCAAGCCTGCCGAAGACGCTCTGTCTTCTGTGTCTAATTTAAAACATATGACGTCGACGGCATCGTACGGCCAGGCCCGGATTACGCTGGAGCTTGATTTTTCGGCCAATGCCGATGCGGCAGCCATTGACGCTACGAAAAAAATCAATGCCATCCGCGGCAGCCTGCCTGACGATATCGACGAGCCAGTCGTCATCAAGCGCGACGTCAACGCGACGCCGATCATGTACGTCGCCGTCCAATCTTCCCACTCCCTGGACGATATCTACAGCAAGACAGAAAATGATTTCCAAGATGTCCTCCAGCAGGCCGATGGCGTCTCGGAAATCGAGCTCAACGGCGGCCGTGATAAGGAAATCGCCGTCGAAATCGACAAGGACAAGCTCATCCACTACGATATGACCCTGGCAGAAGTCGTCAAAGCCTTGAAAGCGGAAAACGTCCTCATGCCGTCGGGGACGATTTATTCGTCAGGCACGACGACGGACGTCCGCGTCAAAGCCCAGTACGCCGATGAAAGCGAACTGTCCCAAATCCAGGTCACCAATGCCAAGGGTGCCAAGATTCCCATTACGGCGGTCGCCTCCATCAAGCGCCAGGACCAGCGAGTCACGCATTATGCCCGTGTCAACGGCGACGATGCTGTCGTCATGGCCATTTACAAGAACAGCGACGCCAACGTCGTCAACACGGTCGACAATGTGACCAAAAAGCTGGACGAACTGCGCCAGGACAATCCGGACTATACCTTTACCATTACCAATGAATCGGCTTCGTATATCCGCAATTCCCTGCACAATACCCTGCAGACCCTCATCGAAGGCCTGTGCACGACAGGGCTGGTCCTGTTCTTCTTCCTCCGGGGCTGGCGATCGACGCTGGCCGTCATGATTGCCATTCCGACATCCCTGATTTCTACTTTTTTTGCCATGTACCTGGCCGGCTTCACCTTTAACATGATGTCCCTCATGGGCATGGCCCTGTGCATCGGCATCCTCGTCGACGACTCGATTGTCGTATTGGAAAACATCCACCGCCACCTCATGCAGGGCGAAGCACCAAAATCAGCAGCCCTTCACGGCCGGTCGGAAATTGGCATGGCTGCTGTCGCCATCACCCTCTGCGATGTCGTCGTTTTCCTGCCTATTGCCTTCATGACGGGCATGGTCGGCCAGTATTTCAAACAGTTCGGCCTGACCATCGTCTTTGCCACACTCTTTTCCCTCTTCGTTTCCTTTACGCTGACGCCGATGCTGGCATCGCGCCTGTTCCGCCTGGGCCTGAAAATCCCGGACAAACCGATTTGGCATAAAATGGACGCCATCGAAGAAAGCGCCCGCAACCACTATACGTCTATCCTGACCTGGAGCCTGGATCACGCCAAAAAGCTGGTCATCCCCGTCCTGGTCCTGTTTATCGCCGCAGCGGCCCTGATCCCGACGGGCCTGGTCGGTTCGGAATTCATGCCCCAGACTGACGAAAGCAGTTTCCGCATCACCGTCGAACTGCCGACCAATGCCAATCTGACGCGGACGGATAAAGTAGCGCGCCAGCTCGAAGATTACTTGAAGACGGTCCCGGAAGTCACGTACTATACGTCGATGATCGGCGGCAAGAGCCTGAACCAGGCCAATATCCAGGTAACGCTGAAAGACCGGCGCGACCGGTCGCGGACGATATGGCAAGTCACCAACGACGTGCGCCGCTTTGCTGCGGACCACATCTATGACGGCGACGTCCGGGTCAAAGAAGCCCAGGCTTCCGTATCCGGGACGACAGGCGGCTTCGGCGGCGGTTCAGGCAACCTTCGCCTGGAACTGCGCGGCAAGGACAGCGAGGCCCTGCTGGCCCAGTCACGGGCTATCGAACAGATGATGAAGACCGACATCGCCGGCCTGCGCGACATCAGCAGCTCCTACCAGGACGGCATGCCCGAATACCAGCTCGTCGTCGACCGTAATAAGCTGAAACAATACGGCACGTCCCTGAGCGATCTGAACGACACCTTTTCCAATGCCATCAGCGGCCAGAAAGCCGGCGTCCTGGCCAATGACGCCAAAAACGACAACAACGACACGGATATCTACGTCCGCCTCAAAGGGGCCGACGCCTTCCGCCTGTCCGACTTGGAAACGATTCCCCTCAACGCCAACGGCCACATCATTTACATCGCCGACGTAGCCAAGGTCCAGGCCGGGACAGGACCGGTGACGATCCGCCGGACCGACAAGGAACGGAGCATCACCCTCGGCGGCTCGCCTCAGGGACGGCCGCTGAACGAGGTCATCCAGGACGTGGCGAATCACCTGAACGCCATGGACCTGCACGGCATGACTTTCCGCTTCACCGGCCAGGCCGACCAGATGACGACGACCTTCACGGACTTGGGCGAAGCCCTGCTCCTGTCGCTCATCCTGATATTCATGATCCTGGCCATCCTCTATGAATCGGTCAAGACGCCATTCATCCGCATGTTCTCGCTGCCCCTGGGCCTCATCGGCTCCCTGTTCCTGCTCTTCTTGACCAATAATACGCTGAACCTCTATTCCCTTATCGGCATCCTGGTCATGGATGGCCTGGTCGCCAAGAATGGGACGCTCCTCCTGGACTATACGCTGACCCTCATGCACGAACAGGGCCTGGACCCGCGCAGCGCCGTCATCCAGGCCGGCCGCGTCCGGCTGCGTCCTATCTTCATGACCACCCTGACCATGGTCGTCGGCATGCTGCCTACGGCCCTGTCCATGACGGCCGGGGCGGAAACGCGGGCCAGTATGGCCGTCGTCGTCATCGGCGGCCTGCTGACATCGACAGTCTTCACACTGGTCATTATCCCGATTCTTTTCGTCTTCATGGAAAAGCACAGCCTGTTCCGACGAAAGAGTGCCTAAAAAAAGTCCTGCCCTGGTGGCAGGATTTTTTGTTTTATTATAGAATAATATATACATATATAGAAAATGCATCGGGCTCAATGAAGGAGGACTGACCTATGAACGATAGATACACACCGACATTTAATATTCACGAAGCCGTGCGCAAGACTTTACCTTATATGATGGAAATGCGCGAATATTTCCATGCCCATCCGGAATTGAGTGAAAAAGAATTCGATACGTGCAAGACGATATTCCAGGAACTGTCCCTCATGGGCATCGAAGACGTTAAAATCATCGCCGGCACAGGCGTCACCGGCCTGATCCACGGCGCCCTGCCCGGTCCAGTCATCCTCTTGCGGGCCGATATCGACGCCCTGCCGCTGACGGAAAAATTCGACTGCCCTTATTCGTCCCTCGTCGACGGCGTCATGCACGCCTGCGGCCATGACGGCCATGCAGCCAATCTCCTGGGCGTCGCCAAAATCCTCAACAAGCACAAAGACTGCCTGCGCGGCACGATCCGCCTGGCCTTCCAGCCGGCAGAAGAAGGCAACGGCGGCGCCGCCCGCATGATCGACGCCGGCATCCTCAACAACCCCCGCGTCGACTATGCCCTGGGCCTGCACGTCGCCGGCAGCCTGCCCAAGGGGTACGTCGGCATCGGCCGCGGTGAGATTTCGGCGTCCTGTGACGACTTCACCATCACCCTCCACGGCCGCGGCGGCCACGGCTCCCAGCCGTCCCTGTGCATCAGCCCCATCCAGATGGGCATCGACATCATCCAGTCCATCCAGAACTTCGTCTACAACTGCCATGCCGACGGCGACGGCGTCGTCCTCACCTTCGGCCAGTTCCAGGCCGGCCACAACCCGAACGTCATCCCGGAAACGGCCGAACTGAAAGGGACCCTGCGGACATATAACGAAGAAAAGCGGAAACGCATCCTCGACGCCATTCAGGCCATCCTGAAAAATGTCACTACCACTTACGGCGGCACCTTCGACCTGGACGTCGTCCCCTTCTCGCCAGTCTGCGTCAATGACGACGGCGTCACCGACCGGGTCGTCCACATCCTCCAGGACCACTGTTCCCACCGCGTCGACCTGGTCCCCTTGAAGCGCGGCTCCGGCTCGGAAGACTTCGCTTATTTCAGCGCCGCCGTGCCCAGCTCGTTCTACTACGTCGGCGTCTACAGCGACGCACCGGTCATCGGCCATTCACCGGAATTCCATTGGGACAGCAACGCCTTGAAGTACATGTGCGAAACGATGCTCACCATCGTCTATTACTTTGAAAGTTATGCCTGAGCTTCCCAGTTGTCTAATTCCATATTGAGCGTATAATGAGGGGTATCCATCTTGAAAAAGGAGTGATACCCCTCATGGTATTCTGGTTCATCATCGAACACACGATGCTTCCCATTTTCTTTCTCGTCGTCCTCGGTTATTTCCTCGATAAGAAATTCCACCTCGACGTAAAGACCTTATCGAAGCTCATGTTTTTCCTGGTCATCCCCAGTTTCATCTTTACCAATATCTATACGACGCAATTCCCGGCGACGAGCATCAACATCATCGCGGCCATCGCCATCTTCATGGTCATCTGCTTCGTCATCGCCAACATCGTCGGCCGTATCCGCCACTACGATGCAGCCATGCTGGAATCGTGCCGCAATGCCTTCATGTTCAACAACACGGGAAATCTCGGCGTCGCCCTGATCATCCTCGTCTTTTCCCACGACCCCTTCGTCGTCAACGGCCAGACGCCGTATCTGGCCGAAGCTATGGTTGTACAGATCATCATCTTCATGATCCAGAGCATCTCCCTCAACACGCTCGGCCTCTATCAGGCCGGCCGGGGCCGCCTGACGGCCAGGGATACGCTATCTGTTATGTTCCACATGCCCCTGCTCTATGTCCTGGCTGCGGCCCTCATCGCCCGCTACGTCGGCTGGGACGCCAAGGACTTCTTCCTGTGGCCTATCATGGATATGGCCAGCAAGGCCCTCCTGCCCCTGGCCATGGTCAGCATCGGTGCCCAGTTGTCGCAGACGAAGATCCAATGGCTCGACAAGGACGTCTGGATTGTCAGCATCCTCAAGATGACGGTCCTGCCCCTCATCGGCCTGGCCATGATCTACCTGGCCAATGCCTTCCGGCCCGGCACGTTCACAGCCGTCAGTGCCACGGTCTTCCTCATCTACTGTGCCATCCCGACGGCCGTCAATACGGCCCTGTTTGCCATCGAGTTCGACAACAACCCCGATTACACCACGCAGGTCGTCATGAACACGACGGCCCTGAGCGCCGTATCCCTGACTTTCTATATTTTCCTGGGGCACATTCTTTTCGTCTGAATGATATACTTTTTATCTGTTCGTTACTAAAATCAATATATCCCAACTTTTATTAAAAGAATTTCAAAAAAAGTTATTGACATGACGCGTTTTTACTTATATAATGATTTCATCAACAGAATAGCAGCGGCAAAGGAGCCTGGAAAGAGAGAGCATAAACTATCTTTCCAGGCTTTTCGTATATTCTGGCGATAATAAAATATGACAGTAGACAATGATGTCTTTTCCCCGATGGTTCCATCAGGAAAGGCATCTTTTTTATTTGTCAGGAGGTTGGGAATTATGAAAAAATTATGGTCACGTTTAGGAGTGCTGCTCCCGTGTCTGCTCATGGCAGCGCCGGCAGCCTTCGCTTCCGATCCGGGGACGATCGATACAGGCGATACGGCCTGGGTCCTCATCAGCGCAGCCCTGGTATTCATCATGACACCGGGCCTTGGCTTCTTCTACGGCGGCATGGTCCGCAACAAGAACGTCTTGACGACGATTATGCAGAGCTTCTTCATCGTCGCCATGATTTCCGTAGAATGGATCCTCATCGGCTATGCCATGACTTTCGGTACGGATATTAATGGTTTCATCGGTTCTCTTGATAAAGTCGGTCTTACCGGCGTCGGCATGGCTGTCCTGGAAAACGGGACGATTCCGGAAATGGCTTTCGTCGCCTTCCAGTGCATGTTCGCCGTCATCACACCGGCCCTGATTACCGGCGCTTTCGCCGAACGCATGAAGTTCCACGCTTTCGTCGTCTTCATCCTGCTCTGGGCTATCTTCATCTACAACCCCATGGCACACTGGGTCTGGGGCGGCGGCTTCCTGGCTAAACTCGGTGCCCTCGACTTCGCCGGCGGCCTGGTCATCCACATCCTCTCCGGTGTTTCGGGCCTGACCCTCTGCGTCCTCCTGGGCAAACGCTATGGCTATGGGAAAATCCCCATGGTTCCGCATAACCTGCCTATGACCGTCCTCGGCGCAGCCCTCCTCTGGTTCGGCTGGTTCGGTTTCAACGCCGGCAGTGCTCTCGGCGCCAACGCACTGGCTGCCAGCGCGTTCATCGCTTCTCAGGCCGCTGCCGCTGCCGCTACGGTCACCTGGGTCGCTGTCGAATGGATTGTCCAGGGTAAACCGACCATCCTCGGTGCCGCTTCGGGCTGCATCGCCGGCCTGGTTGCCATCACACCGGCAGCCGGCTTCGTCGCTCCCCTGCCGGCCTTGATTATCGGCGCTGTCGGCGGTGTCATCTGCTACTTCGCCGTCGCCGTCGTCAAAGCCAAACTCGGTTACGACGATTCCCTCGACGCCTTCGGTATCCACGGTATCGGCGGTACATGGGGCTCCATCGCCACCGGCCTCTGGGCTACGACGGAAGTCAACCCGGCCGGGGCTGACGGCCTCTTCTACGGCAGCTCGGATCTGCTCGTCGCTCAGATTATTTCCACTGTCGTCGCTTACGCCCTGGCCATTGTCGGCACGTTCATCATCTTCAAGATCATCAGCCTCTTCATGACGGTCCGCACCGATAAGAATGAAGAAATCACAGGCCTGGACATTGGCGAACACGGCGAACGGGGTTATAATTATGCTATCATGTCCGGCAGCCCCTTCGGCGAAACGCCGGCGACGCCGCTCGGCAATGCATCCTTGGACAATGCCGCCGTCAACAACGCAGGCATTAACGGTCGTAACTTATAGAGGTGATACGAATGGAAGAACATCCGATTACAAAAGTAGAAATCATCACTCGTCCGAGTAAATTGGAAGAGCTCAAAGAAGCCCTGAACAACATCGGTGTCATGGGCATGACTGTCAGCCAGGTCTTCGGCTGCGGCCTCCAGAAAGGCTACGTCGAAGTCTACCGCGGCCAGCGGTACAACATCAACCTCCTGCCAGGCATTAAAGTCGAAACGGTCGTCTGTGAAGTGCCGGTCGACAAAGTCGTCGAAGTCGCCCAGAAAGTCTGCAAGACAGGCAAACCGGGCGACGGCAAGATCTTCATCTACCGCCTGAACGATGCCGTCCGCATCCGGACAGGCGAACGAGGACCTATCGCCATCATGGACGAAAAGTGAGTGTACAAACGGGGCTGCCGCATCGCGACAGCCCCTTTCAAGTTGTTAGTGGCTAGTTGTTAGTTGTTAGCGGATGGGTTTAAATTTAAAGGTCTTTTCTACAAACTATAAAGCACAAGGTGTTTCGCATGATGATATAAATCTTCGTATGACGGCCCCGCTTTTTGTTATTAGGGGCTAACAACTTATCATTTTTGCGCTATAATAGCGTCATGAAAGAAAAATCCACTGCAACTACTCACAAGAGGAGGAATTCAACGTATGGTCAAAATCGGCAATGTTGCCCTCGACAATGGCATGCCTAAAATCTGTGTCCCCCTTGTCGGTCATTCTACGAACGAACTCGTCCAGGAATGCCGCTATCTCCAGGATAAAATCTACGACGTCGTCGAACTGCGCATCGACTTCTTGAAAGACGTCACGTCCCTCGACGCTGTCGGCGAAGCTTTGGCCGCTGTCCGCCAGGAATTGCCAAACGGCGCTATCCTGTTCACGTTCCGTACTAAAGAAGAAGGCGGCGAAACGGAAGTTCCTGAAAGCTACTATTTCGACCTCATCGGCTACGCTATTAAAAGCGGTAAAGTCGATGCCGTCGACGTCGAATACTTCCGCGACCGCGCCAGCATCGAAAAAGCACTGGTCGTCGCGAAAGAACACGGCGTAACGGTCATCATGAGCAACCACGACTTCGACAAGACGCCGTCTTTCGATGAAATCACTGGCCGCCTCATGGGCATGAAGAAACTCGGCGCCGATGTGGCCAAACTGGCCTGCATGCCGAACTCGGCTAAAGACGTCCTGACCCTCTTGTCGGCAACAGAAGCCGTCAAATCCCAGTATCCCGATGAACCGATCATCACCATGTCCATGGGCAAACTCGGCGCCATCAGCCGCATCAGCGGGGAAATCTTCGGCTCTGCCCTGACCTTCGGTTCGGCTAAAAAAGCCTCTGCACCGGGCCAGCTGGAAGTCACGACATTGCAACAAATCCTGCGGGCCCTTCACTGAGGCCTTCATATATTTCTGATAAGTGCTTCAAGGGCATAGAGTACTTCTTCCATGCTTTTATCATTGACAATGCAATAATCAGCCGCTTCACGGTAAAGTGTGATGCGTTCTTCGTAGAGCCGGTAGACTTTCTGCCGGCCCTCTTTTAATAAGGGGCGGACAGCTACATCTACATCGGAGACGATATCATCTGGTGAACGGTCGATAAAAAATACTTTGCCCGTCTTTTTTAAAATAGCCATATTTTCCGGACGTTTGATGACGCCGCCGCCACAGGCAATGATAACGCCCTGCTTGGCAGCCAGCGTACGACTGGCTCGGACTTCGGCATCGCGGAAGCAGTCTTCACTGACGGCGAAGAGTTCCGGGATGGTCTTACCTTCCTGTTCTACGATGACGTCGTCGGCGTCGTAGAAATCACGTCCTAAGCGTTTCGCCAAAGCTTTCCCTAAAGTACTCTTACCGCATCCAGGCATGCCGATGAGGACAATATTGACCTTATCATTCATAATAAGATTCCATCTCCTTGGCAATTTGTTCAATCACAGACGAATCGATAGTCCGGCCCATCCAGATTTCTTCCGAACCGATGGCCTGAGCGACGAGCATGTACATGCCGTTCAGGGTCTTGGCGCCGTGGCGACGGGCGGCCTGCAAAATCTGCGTGTCTTTCGGGTTATAGACGATATCGACGACAGCCGGAAAGGCGGCGATGATACGTTCCGATGCAGGGCAGCCGTTGACGTCAGGGAACATGCCGACTGGCGTGCAGTTGACCAGGACGTCGCCGCCCTGAGAATATTCAAAGTCCTGATAATCGATAGTATCGGCACCGACGGTCTTCGTGAAGGCGTCGAATTCCGTCTTCGAGTGAGGATGGCGGGATACGACGGTAATCGACTTGGCACCGCTGTCGGCCAGGTACTGGATGATGGCCCGGGCACCGCCGCCGGAACCGAGGACGACGCAGTCCTTCTTTTGGATGCCGATACCGGCATGTTCCAGGGAGCGACCGAAGCCGCTGTAGTCTGTATTATAGCCAAAAATCCCGTTATCTGTAAAATGGAGCGTGTTGACAGCTCCGATGATGCGGGCTTCGCGGGAAATATCCGTCAAGTACGGCATGACGTCGAGTTTGTAGGGAATGGTGACATTGGCTCCCGTATACCCTTCGTCGCGCAGGCGCTGAAGTTCATTTGGGATATCGCTGCGGTCCATTTCCAGGACGCCGTACTGATGCTGCCCTTCGACCTGTAAAATCCTGAATAATTTTTCGTGGATAGCCGGGGAAGCCGTATGACCTAACTTAGCCCCGATGACGCCTAATTTCATCTACATTTCCTCCTTGGTCGGATACGTAATTCCCTAAGATTTTAAAATAATTGCAGTGTTCTGCCAAATTGCGCAGGACCCGGGATGTCGCCGGATTGCGCAGGTTGCCCATGATGTCGATGTGGAAAAAGTATTCAAAGGGCCGGCCTTGAGGGGCCGCGATTCCAGATGAGTCATGTTCATGCCGTTATAGAAGAAGTAGCCCAGGACGTGATACAAGGCGCCTGGCCGGTGCTGTGTCGTCAGGACCAGGGTAATCTTGTCGGCCTCTGGCGACTGTTCCATATCGGCGGCGATGATGAAGAACCGCGTATAATTCATGGTATTGTCATTAATATGTTCCACCAGGACATCGAGGCCGTACATATCAGCTGCCGTCTTGTTGGCAATGGCAGCGATATGGGGGTCCTCCATTTTTTGAACCTGTTCGGCACTCTGAGAGGTACTGAAATAGGGGTGGAGCTGCCATTCGCCGTGGTGCTTGAGGTAACTGCGGCACTGGTTCAGGCCCTGCGGATGCGAATAGACTTCGCGGATGTCTTCGAGTTTCGTCCCTGGCAGGGTCAAGAGGCAATGCTCTACTTTGACGTATTTTTCGCCGACGACGCAGCAGTCGTAACGGTGGATGAGGTCGTATACATCGGTGATGCCGCCAGTCGACGAATTCTCGATGGGCAGGACGCCGTAGCGGGCCTGCCGGGTAGCAACGGCCTGAACGACGTCTTCAAAGTGAGAGCCATAAGCAGGCAAAATATTCTTGCCGGCAAAATAGGACTTCATGGCTTCATACGTATAAGAACCGGGCTGGCCGAAACAGGCGATGTTCAAGGGCATATCTTCAGACGCATCCATTACCAGCACCGCCCTTTCTCTGACAAGCAGACGTCGAGGATGGCCCAGGCAGCGGCCGCTTCGACGACAGGGATGGCCCTCTGGACGATGCAGGGATCGTGGCGGCCCTTGATGACGAGGTCGCAGTTTTCCTTCGTGTCCGTGTCGATGGTTTCCTGTTTCTGGCTGATTGACGCCGTCGGCTTGACGGCCAGGCGGAAGACGACAGGCATGCCGTTGGTGATGCCGCCGTTGATGCCTCCGTTGTGGTTGGTCCGGGTCTTGACGGCATCGCCATCGTAATAAAAGGCGTCGTTGGCCTGGGAGCCGCGGAGGTCTGCCAGGGCGAAGCCGTCGCCGAATTCGATGCCCTTGACGGCCGGTACGGAGAACATCATGTGACTGAGCTGGCTTTCGACGGAGTCGAAGAACGGGTCGCCGATGCCGGCAGGAAGACCTGTCACCATACATTCGATGACGCCGCCGACCGAATCGAGGTCGTTCTTGGCCTCCAGGATTTTTTCTTCCATCGGGCCGGCCTGGGCCTTATCGAGGACGGGCAGTGTTTCTTTTTTCAGCGCCTGCAGGGTTTCTGCTGTTTCCCCGGCAGCATCAAAGGGCTTGTCGGCGATGCCGGCCAGGCGCAGGATATGGGAGCCGATGGTAATGCCGTGGCGGGCCAGTATCTGCGAAGCGACGGCACCGGCAAAGACCAGGGGCGCCGTCAGACGGCCTGAGAAGTGGCCGCCGCCGCGGTAATCGTTGAAACCGCCATAGCGTATCTTGCCGGAATAATCGGCATGGCCAGGCCGCATGATGTGGCGCAGCTGGTCGTAATCCCGCGAGTGCTGGTCACTGTTGCGGATGATAGCGCACAGCGGCGTCCCCGTCGTATGGCCGTTGAAAAAGCCGCTTTGTACTTCAAAGACATCTTTTTCCGAGCGGGCCGTAGACATTTTATTCTTCCCCGGCGCGCGGCGGGCCATTTCAGCCCGGACGGCGTCCCAGTCGATGGCCTCGCCCGACGGCAGGCCGTCGAGGACGGCGCCGATAGAAAGGCCGTGAGATTCACCGAAAATCGTAAGGCCGATCGTTCTTCCAAAGGTATTCATTTTACTCCCCCTCCTTTTGGATGATGCCGCCTAAGGCCTGGAAATCCTGCCAGAATTCCGGATACGATTTGCGGACACACTCAGCGCCTTCGATGCGCAGCGGCTGGCTGCAGCGCTGGGATGCGACGGCCAGGGCCATGGCGATGCGATGGTCGTTCCAGCCGTTGACCGTACCACCGGTAAAGCCGCCGACACCGTGGATGATGAGGCCTTCGTCTTCTTCTTCGATATCGCCGCCGATTTTGTTGAGCTCTGTGGCCATGGCGTGCAGACGGTCACATTCTTTCAAGCGGACCCGGCCGGCATGGATGATGCGGGTAATGCCCTTGGCACAGGACGCCAGGACGGTCAGGACCGGGACCAGGTCCGGGCAGTCTTCGACGTCGATGACTCGTCCAGTCAGTTCTGACGGGCAGGCCGTCAATTCCGTCTTGCCTTCGACCTGGCCGCCCATGTCGCGGATGAGAGAGACGATGACTTCGTCGCCCTGAGACGATTTCGACCGCAGACCCGTGCAGCAGATAGCCCGGCCCAGGCTGCCGGCAGAGAGCCAGAAAGCGGCCTGGGAATAATCACCTTCGACGACATAAGTCCCGGATCGATAGTGCTGATTGCCAGGAATCCGATAGGAGCCGTCCCATTCTTTATCGATGACGATGCCGTGCTGGCGCAGGCAGTCGAGGGTCATGTCGACATAGCTGGCCGATTCCAGCGGCGTCGTACTGCGCAGGACCGAGTCGCCGTCGAGAAGGGGCAAGGTCATGAGCAGGCCCGTGAAGAATTGAGAGCTGACGTCGCCGGCCAGGGAATACGTCCCGGGCTGCAAGGTCCCCGATACGGTCAGGGGCAGGGCGCCTTCCGTCGTTTCATAAGTGATGCCCTTTTCATCAAAGAGTTCATAATACGGCGTCAACGGCCGTTTGGCCAGGCGGCCTTTGCCGGAAAAAGTAACCTTATTGTCGCTGAGGATGGCGACGGGAATGAGGAAGCGCAAGGTCGATCCCGATTCATTGGCATCGACGGCCAGCGGCTGGCCCTGAGGCTTCAAGCCGCCTTGGACGCGATAGGCAGCCCGGCCGGAATGAGCTGAAACGGCAGGTGTGATGTCGGCCCCTAAAGCCTTCAGGATATCACACGTCGCTTCGATGTCCTGGGATAGGGAGATGTTGTCGACCAGGCTTTCCCCTTCGGCCAGGGCCGCGCAGATGAGGTCGCGGTGGCCGATACTTTTAGAAGAAGGCGCTTCTACCGTCCCTTGTAAGGTATGTGGTGTAATGATGACATTCATTGGGCGTCCTTCTTTCGGATGTATTTCGGCAGGTCTTCCGCAGCCAGCGGCAGCAGGCGGGCCTTGCCGATTTCTTCGATAATGACCAGGGTAATATGGTTGCCGCGCATCTTCTTATCATTGCTGATGTAAGGGATGAGTTCTTCAGCCGATGCATCGACATCGATCGGCAGGCCATACTGTTCGAGGACCTTGCGCAGCCGCGCCGTCGTCCCGGCTTTCGTCAGCCCCATGGCTTCGGTGACACCGGTCAGCATGGACATGCCGGCAGCGACGCCTTCACCGTGGGTGTAGTGGCCAAAACCATAACAGCCTTCGATAGCATGGCCGATAGTATGACCAAAGTTCAACATCATACGTTCGCCCATATCAAAGACATCGTGTTCAACGATATCGGCCTTGCTCTGGCAACAGCGTTCGATGATTTCTTCCCAATGCTCGAAAACAGACTGGTCATCGAGCTTTTCCAGGAGTTCAAAGAGGGCCAGGTCGCGGATGCAGCCGTATTTGATGACTTCCCCCATACCGTCGTGGATGAAGCGCTTGGGCAGCGTCGATAGCAGTGCCGGATCGATGAGGACGCCTTTGGGCTGGTAAAAATTGCCGGCCTGATTCTTGCCGCTGGGCAGGTCGATGGCAACTTTTCCTCCAACGCTGCTGTCGACTTGGGAAATAATCGTCGTCGGAATCTGGATAAAGGGAACGCCGCGCAGGAAGGTCGCTGCCGCGAAGCCGCCGAGGTCGCCGGTAACGCCGCCACCGAAAGTCAGGATACAATCGCTGCGGGTAATGCCAGCATCAGAGAGCTGCTGATAGAGGTCTAGGAGGGTCGCTGCGCATTTGTGTTCTTCCCCGGCCGGAAAGACCAGGCGGTGAACGCGGAAGCCAGCCTTTGTTAGAACCGTTTCCAATCGCTGACCGTAGAGGGTATCGACGTTCGAATCACTAATGACAGCCAGGTTCTGCGATTTCGTCAGGTTGCGGATATAATCGCCAGCCCGGTCGAGAAGGCCATTTTCAATATGGATATCATAAGAGTCTTTTCCTAAATCAACGTGAATGTGTTTCATGAACCAATTCCCTTCTCCGCATAGCGGCTTGCTGTAAAAAACGGGTCATCTCTTGGGCATCTTCTTCGGCCAGCATGGTCGAGAAAGATTGCAGGGCTGCGCTGAAGCGGTTGATTTCATACAAGAGGTTGTCTTTATTGGATAAGAACAGCTTGGTCCACAGCGGCGCATTGATGTCGGCAACCCGCGTCCCATCGCGGAAACTGCCGGCTACAAAATACTTGGTCAGCGTATTCATGGATTCGCTGTTGACCAGAGCCGTCGCCAGGACGTGGGGCAGGCTGCTGGTATAAGCGATGAAGCGGTCGTGGTCTTCCGGCGTCACGCGGACGACGTGGGAACAGCCCAGGGCCATGGCCATATCCTTCACAGCCCGGATATGGTCTTCGTCGTTGCCCGCCATGGGGACGAGGATATAATTGGCACCGTTGAAGATATCGGCACTGGCCATGGCATACCCCCGGCCTTCACGGCCTGCCATGGGGTGACCGGGCACGAAATCAACGCCTTCCGGGAGAAGAGCGGCAATAGCCGTCGCCGTATCCCCTTTGATACCGGCTACGTCCGTCAAGACCGCCCCCGGTGCAAAGAAGGCTTTATTTTCTGCCAGGAATCGTATCATCACATCAGCGGCCGTACAAAAGATGACCAGATCCGCCTGCTTCAATGCCTTACTGCCAGCCGTATAGATTTCATCGACCATGCCTTCCTGCTTAGCCTGGTGGAGGGCTTTTTCATCGGAATCGATGGCGATGATATGTCCGACGCCGATGCGCCGCAGGCCGCGGGCATAGGAACCGCCGATGAGGCCCAGGCCGACGATGGCCACAGTCTGTTTCGTATTAAAACCACTAGCTTCCTTATCCATGATTGTCTCCCCCTGTATCCCTTATATTTCCCGGCCGACGACGGGTGCCAGTTTGCGGAGCGAATCCATGAGGTCGGCGAACATGGCCGGCGTAATCGACTGAGCGCCATCGCACCAAGCCCTGTCCGGGTCGTTGTGGACTTCGATCATCAGGCCGTCAGCCCCGGCAGCAACGGCGGCTTTGGCTAGGTCGGCTACCATCCAGCGCTTACCCGTCGCATGGCTCGGGTCGACGACGATGGGCAGGTGGCTCTGGCGTTTGACGGCCAGGACGGCACTCAAGTCGAGGGTGTTGCGGGTGTACGTTTCAAACGTCCGGATTCCCCGTTCGCAGAGGATGACGTTGTGGTTGCCTTCGGCCATGATGTATTCAGCCGACATGAGCCATTCTTCGATGGTCGCGCTCAGGCCCCGCTTGAGCAGGACCGGCTTGCGCGTCTTACCGACGGCTTTGAGGAGGTCGAAGTTCTGCATGTTCCGGGCCCCGATCTGGATGATGTCGACGCCATCTTCGAGGAAGACCGGCAGTTTGTCGGCCGACATGATTTCCGTAATGACCGGCAGTTTCGCCTTGCGGCCGGCGTCGCGGAGCATGTCGAGGCCCTTGTTGCCTAAACCCTGGAAGGAGTACGGCGAAGTACGCGGCTTGAAAGCACCGCCGCGAAGGATGTTGGCACCGGCCTTGGCGACGTCGTAGGCGACGCCTTCGATCTGGTCCGGCGTTTCAATGGAGCAGGGACCGGCGATGACGGCAAGTTTCTTGCCGCCAATGGTCACGCCGCTGTTACCGACGGGAATGACCGAATCCTGGGGATGGAACGCCCGGCTGGCCCGTTTGTACGGGACTTCGACGCGCATGACCTTGTCGACACATTCATAGCTCTGTATCTGTTCGACATCGACGACTTCCGTATTGCCGACGAGGCCCATGACAGTCTGGCGGGCGCCTTTACTGATATCGACCTGCAGGCCCTTGGCCTTGATGGCATCGACTAATTTTTTCGCTTCTTCTTTCGGTGTGTTTGCTTTCAATACAATGATCATAACTTTTTCCTCCATTCCAGCAACAAAAAAAAGCAGGCTCACATGAGCCTGCTTCTAAGATTCTCGTTTATCGCCTTTTCCTCGCGTCTTGCTTAGGCAGCCATAGCCGGCTGGCACGGAAAAGGTGGAAGTCTTCTCATGCTTACATCGGTTTTATTGAATTCGTCGTAGCAAAAATAACCAGCGCTAAAATACAGGTAGCCCCAGCTAAAATAAGTAAAGACGTATTCAATTACCTGATGTAAGAATGACGTGTTCATAGGAATCTCCTTGTGCAACATTTAAAAATTCGTTGTCGTCATTGTATACCCCGGGGAAATAATTGTCAAGGTAAAAAAGCAGGGATTCTCTGTATAGATATGAGAATCCCCGTGGACAATCGTTTTACTGACGGATATATTGTATACTATTTTCGCATATCATCTATGTCTTTTACCAAGAAGGCGGAATGGCTGTCGTGACGACGCGGAACGTATAGCCCTGCCCTTTCAGGAGATGGATGATGTCCGGCAGGGCGTCGACGGTCGCACCGTGGCCATAGGCATCGTGCATGAGGATGACCAGATGGCGATGGAGATAGGGCCGCAATTGCAGCTGCTGCTTTATGTTTTCCACTTCTTTATCGGCTGTCTTGCCCGTCCCGTCAGCATCGCCGGTCAAGGCATTCCAGCCGACTTCGATATAGCCGATGTTGTTGATAGCCGTCCAGAAGTCCTTGGTGAAGTGCCCTTCCGTACCGCCAGGGGCGCGAGAAATGATGGGCCGGACGCCGAGAATCTTATAAATTTCTTCTTCTGTCTGCAAGAGCTCGTCCGTATAAGCCTTGGGCGAAACGTATATTTTCTTATAATCATGCGTATACGAATGGACGCCGATGGCATTGCCAGACTGGTAGATTTTCTTGACCACATCAGGGTAGCGGACGACATTCTGGCCGGTCAGGAAGAAGGTAGCATGGATGTTTTCCTTTTTCAGGATATCCAGAATGCGCGACGTATTCTTATCGTTCGGGCCGTCGTCAAAGGTCAGATAGACGACGTTGTCACCATAATAATAATCCCGCGTCTTGCCGTATGTCGTGGGCAGGCCCTTTTCCTGACGCTGCCGGGTCGTATATTTATCGTACACCGGTTTATCATTATCGACAGGAGGCAGGGAGAAATCATCACCGATCAGAGCTACGTCAGGCTTGCTGGAAAGGACCTGCGGCACCGGGATATGCCGGGCTTCGGCCGCTGCCATGACGCGGTCGCGGTCGAAATTCAGGAAAAGCCCCAGCGAAGCCAAGAAGAAAAGTAAGATACATCCCAAAAACAGTCTGCCTTTTTGTTTCATTTTTGCTTACATCCGTTTCTTTTTGACATTACCATAGTGAATATACTGGCGTATCGTACACGTTTCCCGATAGCCATCGGCCAGGACGCTGGCCGTCAGGTCGAAGTCTTCCAAATCGTCGAGGAGGGCTTCGGTCATGCGGTGCTGGACGGCATTATAGCCCGTGCAGAAGAGGATCCGCGGGCAGCGCACGCCGCGGAACAGTCCCCGCGGATGCTTGATGAGCTTGGCCAGCATGGCCGGCGTAATGACAGCGCCGCAAGGACGGCCCATGATGGCCGCTGCCGTTTCGACGCCTTCGATTTTTTCGGCGCTGATGACGTTGCCCAGCATCTGTAAATTGAGGACACCGATGACGGTATCGCAGGAAGCCGGCAGGGGTACATCGTCTGCCAGCGGGGCCTTGAGCCACTTATTGCCGGCTGCATCGCCTTCGATGAGGATGTACCAGGCCGGGTGGCGCATCTTGATGTCATCGATGACCTTGGGGTCGAGGCCGATATAGCGGTCCTGGTCGTCGAGGCCGGCGAACCACGCCGGGACGTGGCCGGCGGCAATGCGTTCAGCGCAGAAGGCTTCGCCCTTTTCCATATCTTCCGTGCAGATGACGTCAAAGGGTTCGACATTATCGACACGCGTGCTGTCCATGGGAACGATGCTGCTGACCATGATCGGCAGATGACCGCCGTGGCCGTAAGTCCCCAGCCGTTCCAATACGGTCGTCTTACCACCGGCACCGACAATAGCCGTAATGCCGGGTTTCAACATACGTCGCCAACGATTATCTTCAAACATGAAAGTACCCCCTTCTGGAATTCACTTCTTCACAACATAACGATTATAGCCTTTCCAGGCCGATTTGATGAGGCCGCGGACCATATCGATGGTCAGGGCCCGCCGTTCTTCTTCGGAGCAGGTGCCGAAATTGCCGAAATCGAGTTCTTCACTGGCCAGATGGGCCACATTTTCTTTGACGGCCATGCCCTTTTCCGTCAGTTCTTCACTGGCCGAGCGGGCAATGGCAGCCAGGCCGGGACGGCCGCCGACGACGATGCACCACGAATCTTCCCGCATGGCGACGGCACCGACCAGATACGGTTCATCTGCCGGCAGCTTGCGATAGGCTTTATAGGCCGTATAGACAGCTTCTTTGGCAATGGAAATGCCCGTTACCAGTTCACCCATGGGCGGGCAGTGCAAATAGTCATCCAGGCTCATGCAGCCTTTATCCTGCAGCTGTACATCGACGTGGAGGGACAGGAGGATCGGCAGGAGGACGGAAAAAGGCGCTTTCCCCGAAATGACGCCGCCCAGCGTGCCGTAGCGCTGGACGTTTTTATCGGCTACGTCACTGATGGCCTTGCTGATGGCTCCGCCGGCAAACTCCTGGATGACCGGGGAAATCTTGATCTGCCAAAGCGGTGTCATGGCGCCGATGACGATGTCGTCTTCCCGTTCTTCGATATACTGCATCCCGGCTTTCGACAAATCGACAGCCAGGTCATAATGGTCTTTTTTATATTTCAAGCCCTGCGTTCCCGCCAGGAAAACAGCCGACGCAGCCTGCCGATAAGCAGCGTAGGCTGCGGCCGGATTATCCGGGACCAGGGTCGTCGTACTGGTAATCACGATACTGAAAATCTCCTTTCTGCCTAGTTAAGGGATGTCGTCGAAGAACCAGTCTTCCAGGGCCACGTTCGGCCTGTCCTTGTTGAGCAGGAAAGACCCGCCACATTCATCGACGACAGCATCGACAAGGGCGTCGACGCCGATGTCGCTGCACAAATCCATTTCTTCTTTATATAAAAGGATGGGCATGAGAAGTTCCACCGTCGTACCATCGGCCATGGAAACGCCGCCCAGCTGACCTTCAAACTGGACGATGACCAGGCCGGACAGAGCCGTATCCCTGGCAAAAGGCTCATGGCTTTCCGAGTTGGGCAGGAGAAAGCCATAGGACATCCACACATCATGGACGTGCGGGAACCGCCCCAGCTCCATGAGCAGCCAGATGGGCCAGGCTTCTTCGTCGTTTAGGGAAATATCCCAGTCCTTGCGGAAGGGCCAATCAGCCGGCAGGATGAGGCAGAGTTCGCCGTAGCCTTCTTTCCCGGTCACAAATTCGCCAGCCGGGTAATGCATGGGCGCGGCACTCATGCCGATGGTATGAAGGAGATAGAAGGGTTCTTCTACCGTAGGATATAAGAGCTCTACGTCCACTGCCAGCGGCGTCCCGTCCGGGTCCTGGAAGACACTCCACTGCCGATGAGGAAAGAGGCTGTGGAAATAAGCCTGGACGGCGCGGCCATATTCCTCGTGAGGCCGCTGTATCTTCAAGGTGTCCATCAAGGAAAAAAAGCGAGGCCATCGATAGGACGTAATCGGTAAGGTACTCATCGAATCCCCCCTTTTCGTTATATTCAGCTTCATTATAACATAAATGAGCCCGCTCTGGGCAACCAAAAAGGGGCGCCGCGAACGCGAAGCCCCTCTCCACTATCATGACGATAGACTTTTTAGCCCTCAGGGTTCGTGCCGGAGGGATTCACTGAATCTCATCGCCTGTTCAATTGACGGGATATATCATATCAATAAATAGGGAAATTGTCAAATCACAGCGCCTTCGGCGCGCCTTGTAAAAGGCAGGACGGTATAGTAGAATAAAGGAGAATGGAACGCACTATATTAACCGCAAAGGGATGACTACATTGAAGGTACGCTGGGTAGAATTAAACCGTTTTGAAGCTGAACTGATCCTCGAATTCGCCTGCCAGCCCAAGGATGCTCCCGTTTCTGCCAGCCTGTGCCGTATGATATACCGCCGTCTCGAAGGCCAGCCGGCACTGGCACAGAACCAGCCGGGACTCCAGGACGGGGAGGCGTAAAAGGCAGCCTCACTCTTCCATCGCTTTTTCTAATCGAGCGGCGATGGCCTTCCCCGTTTCGGTCCGGGCCAGGCCGCCATCGGAGGTTTCTTTCAGGGCGACTGGCATGAGGCGGCCGATTTCCGCCATGGCCGCAATGACTTCATCTGGCGGGATGACGCTCTTGATGCCGGCCAGGGCCATTTCAGCAGCCGCCAGGGCTTCAACGGCAAAGACGGCATTGCGCTTGACACAGGGCACTTCGACCAGGCCCGCTACGGGATCGCAGGCCAGGCCCAGCGTGTTTTTCATGCACAGGGCAAAGGCCTGGAGGATCGTATCGTTATCGCCGCCGGCCATTTCGGCTACGGCCGCTGCCGCCATAGCCGCAGCCGTCCCACATTCGGCCTGGCAGCCGCCGACGGCACCGGCGACAGAGGCATTGCGGGAAACGACGGCGCCGATACCCGCTGCCGTGAACAAAGCATCGACCAGTACGGGACGGGGCGTCTGCATTTCTTCGGCAGCGGCCATCATGACGGCCGGCACGATGCCGCAGGAACCGGCTGTCGGGCAGGCGACGATTTTGAACATCTTGGCATTGGCTTCACTGACGGCCAGGGCATAGACAGCCGCCTTATGCGCCAAGGGGCCCAGTAAATTCGGCGCCTTTTCAGCCAGTTTATGGGCATCGCCGCCGACGAGGCCGCTGACCGATTTTCCCGGGTCCTTCATGCCGGCATCGATGGATTCCTGGAACACATCGAGACGGCTGGCCATGATGGCCCGTACTTTTTCTTCCAGTTCTTCTGACGACTCTACTTCATGACGCACGACGATGTCTGACAGAGTCGTCTTTTCTTTTTCTGCCAGGGCCAATAAGTCATGAAGGGTCTTATATTCATATTTATACATCTTATTCCTCCTAGAGCGGCAGCAGCGTGACGACGCTTTCAATGGCTGTAATATTCTGTATCATGTGGACGATTTCATTGGGAACAGGGCTGTCCGTGCAGACGATCATGACGGCTGTTTCGTTCTTGGCACTGCGGAAGACGCGCATATTCGATACATTGATATGACCGATGGCCAGGACCGTCGTCGCCTGGGCGATGATGCCCGGCTGGTCCCTGTGGACCGTAATCAGTGTATGTTCTTCCCCATTCAGGGCCACTTCTGCCCCGTTGATTTCGCGGATTTCGATTTTACCGCCACCCAGGGAGACGCCGAGGACTTCCATCTTCCGGCCAGACGCGCCGGTCATGGCGATGCGTACCGTGTTGGGATGGTCCACTTCTTCATCGGACCGGTGGAATTCAATAGCCAGGCCCTGGTCTGCGGCAATGGCAAAGGACGTGCGCAGGCGGACATCGTCGGCAGAAAAGCCGAGCAGGCCGGCGACGAGGGCCCGGTCCGTACCGTGACCCTTATAGGTCTTGGCAAAAGAACCATAGACAGTGATGACCGCCTTTTTCGGTTCATCTTTCAGGATTTCCCGGGCCATGAGGCCAATCCGGGCGGCACCCGCCGTGTGGGAACTGGACGGCCCGATCATGACAGGGCCGACCACATCAAAAACTCCCATGAGAAAACCTCCTTACAGTTTTTATAGTCTGATTTCTTGTTGTAGATGTAAGCTATAAATGTACGTTTCTTCGACGGGCCGGTGCGTAATCTGTTCGACAGCCCGCTTGTATAATGCCAGCTGGACGGCATAGCGTCTGCGGAAGGCGTCTGCCGTTTCCAGCCGGTCCGACTTATAATCGACGAGGATCCAGGCATCATCTTCGCGGAAAAGGCAGTCGATGACCCCTTGGATCAAAATCTGTTCGCCCGTTTCTGTCTCAGGCAGAGGATCGCCGCCAGCTAACAGGACAGTGAAGGGATATTCGCGATGCAGCTCCGGCGATTCGGCCATGCGCCGGCCTATATCGGACTGACAGAAAGCTGCCAGGACCGGCACATAGACCAGCTTGGCCTCTTCCCGGCTCAACAGGCCCTGGCGGACAAAGGCGTCGATTTCACGACGCAAAGTCGCCGTCGTCTGATCGGCAGCCGGCGTGATATACTGCAAGGCCTTGTGCAGGGCCGTCCCGCGCTGAGCTCCGCTGACAGCCGCTTCTTCTCCGGCCAGCCAGGGCGGCAGGGCGGCAAAGGCATCGTCCTCACCGGGCGCCGGCGGGATGACGGCCGCAGCCGGGACAGACAGGGCGGCTTCGTCTTGCAGTTCATCGCTGTGCAGTTCCTGATATCGCCGCTTGACTTCGGATACGGAAAACTTGGCCGCTGTCCGGACAGCCTGGGGATAGGCATACTGCCAGGATAACTGTTCGTCCAGCCAGGACGGGACAGGCGTGCCGGTCAAGTCGCCGCGCCGCAGGGCTTCCAGCCGCGGTTCCCCATCATAGGCGCCTTCTTCAACAGTCCCTGCCGGGACGGCCTTGGCGATGCGCACCTGCCAGACCGCATCCTGCCAGGCCGCACCGGGACGGGCATAATCAGCATCGGCCTTGGCCCCGAAGGGGGCCAGGGCAGCCGGCATGACCCAGTCGAAATACGATTTGGCCTGAGCCGGATTGAGGTGGCTCGTCCAGCGCTGCCAGTCACGGTCGATGTGGCTGCTGTGGCCCGTCAGGATAAGCTGGTCCCTGGCGCGGGTCATGGCGACATAGAGGATGCGCTCTTCTTCGGCCGTCCCTTCCCAGCGCAGCTGGGCGGCGATACCGCTCCAGATGAGCGTCGGATAGGATATGCGCCATTCCGGGTCATACTGCTTGAGACCGATGCCCAGGCGATTGTGAAAGAGTATCTGGTCCTGCGTGTCGCGGCGGTTGAAGGCCTTGCCCATATCGGCGACGAAGACGACGGGGAATTCCAGGCCCTTGCTCTTATGGATACTCATGATGCGCACGACGTCTTCCTTTTCACTGACGACTTTAGCCGGCGCCAGGTCCAGGCCGTCTTCTTTCATCTTATCCATGAGCTGCAGGTAGCGGAAGAGGCCGCGGAAGCCGGCTTCTTCGTACTGCCGGGCCCGGTCGTACAGGGCTTTCAGATTGGCCTGGCGCACGTCGCCGCCAGGCATGGCCCCGACGAAGTCGACATAAGCCGTATCATCATACAGGCGCTGCAAGAGTTCTGCCACGCCGTGGCGGCGGCTGTACGTGCGCCACGAATCAAAGGCGGCCATGAACTGCTGCAGGTCCTCTTTTTCATCTACGCCGTCGGGCAGCGAAGCAACAAAGGCCGGCAGGTTCTGCCACAGCGTCCCGTCACCGGCCAGGCGGACACCGGCCAGGGCCGTCTCATCCAGGCCGACCAAAGGCGACCGCAGGACAGCCGCCATGGCCAGGTCCTGTTCGGGATTATCGATACAGCGCAGGAGGGCCAGCATGACCTGGACTTCGACGGCGGCAAAATAACCGCCACTCTGTTCGGCATATGACGGGATGCCTCCTTCCTGCAGGGCCTGGATGAGGACGTCGGCCTTGCCGGCCATGGAGCGCAGGAGGACGACGATATGGCGATAAGACAAGGGCTCCAGCGTGCCGTCTTTGCGGGCTGCCATGCGGCCGCTGGCCAGGAGCTCGCCGATGCGGCCGGCAATGAAGCGGCATTCCTTTTCAAAGGCCGTGCTGCCGTCGTCGTCTTCCTCGTCACTCGGCGTCGGCACGATGTCGACTTCGACAGGCCCGCCGATCCAGCGTTCATCGTCCGGAGCCTGCCGGCCGGCGTAGAGTTTTTCCCGTTCACCATAATCCATGCCGGCCGCTTCTGCCGTCATGGCCCGCGAGAAGACAGCGTTCACGGCGTCGAGGACGACCGGAACGCTGCGGAAATTCCGCCCCAGGTCGATGCAGCGCTGCACGGCTTTTTCATCGCGGCTGAAAGACTGGTATTTCTCCAGGAACAGCGTCGGGTCGGCCAGGCGGAAGCGATAGATGCTCTGCTTGATGTCGCCGACCATGAAACGGTTGTCCTCACCGGAAACGAGGCGGGTAATGAGTTCCTGGACGCCGTTCGTATCCTGGTATTCGTCGATGAAGACCTCTTCATACTGGCTGCGCAGCTCTTCGGCTGCCGCCGACGGCACGGGATGTTCCGGCGATGCATCGGGGGCGAGGAGGATCTGCAGGCAGAAATGTTCCAAGTCGCTGAAATCGATCCAGCCCTTTTCCTTCTTCGCCGCCCCATAAGCTTTGGCAAAATCCAGGGTCAGCGTCACCAGGCCATCCATGACGGGTTTCATGGCCCGCATGCCGTCGAGCCATTCTTCCGGCGTCGCCGAGAAATAGACGGACTGCAAGGTCTTGATCACGTCTTTCTTGACATCGTCGCGCACTTTCTTGCACCGTTCCCAGACGGCTTTATCGTCATCCGATAATTTCCGCAGTGACTTCAGGCGCGGGAAGTCGATGGCCCGGACAAAGCGGTTCAAATCATTCCAGGACCGGGCCTGGGCGGCCTGCCGGAGAGCTGCCTGTTCAGCCACGAAGGTATCGCAGGCCGGCGCAAAGGCTTCGCGCTGGCGCAGGTGATAGAGCACGCCGTCATAGAGGTGGGCATCTTCTTCAAGGATACGGCGGACGGCATCCTTGATGGGGCCGGCCCAGACCATATCGTCGATGACGGCGTCCGGCGCCACGTCATAAGCTCGGGCTGCCTCTTTCAGCCAATGTTCCGGCCAGGCCAGGCTGCGGGCATAGGTATACATGCGGCTTACTGTATCCATGAGGATGTCATCGCCGCGGTCGCTGCCAAACATATCGGCCAGCGGATAGAGGATGGACGCTTTCTCATCGTCTTCATAGTAAGACAAGAAGACGTCTTCCAGGACCTGGCGGCGCAAGAGGTTCAATTCTTCTTCACCGGCAATGGAAAAAGCCGGATCCAGGTCGATGGTATAGAAATACTTACGGATGACATGCTGACAAAAAGCATGGAGCGTCGAAATCTGGGCCGATGGCAATAAGGCCAGCTGGCGTTCGACGCGGGGATCCTTCGTTTCCGACAAGGCCTTCATCAGGGCCGTCCCGATGCGGTCGCGCATTTCGGCCGCGGCGGCCTTGGTAAAGGTGACGACCAGTAATTCCGTAATATCAATGGGATATTCCTTGTCCAGGAGGCGGCGGATGATGCGTTCCACCAGGACAGCCGTCTTCCCGGAACCGGCCGCCGCCGACAGGAGCAGCGTCTGCCCCCGGCTGTCGATGGCTGCCTGCTGCTCATTCGTCCAGGCCATGTTCGTCATCTCCTTCATCAAACATCTTTTGAATCATCTCGTCTGTATCTTCCCGTCCCGCCGCGTCATACGTATTGCCGGCAACGGCGACATCGAACCGGCAGACCGGCCGGTAAGGGCAATAGCTGCACGGCGCCTGCTGGCCCATGAGGATGGGATGGATGGAAATATCACCGTCGCCGATATGGCCGGCAATATCGCGTATCTGCCGGGCCGCCCAGTCGAGCAGGTGGCTCCAGCCTGCTTCATTATAGAGCGTGTGGGACGAATCGCTCAGGGTCCCGTCTTTTTTCAGCCGCAAGTTGAGGAAATCGGAAAAGCCCTGCATCGACGTATCCAGCTGCTGCATGACCTGGCCGTCGTCGAGGTAGAAACCGGTCAGCTTCCCTTTGGCATCGTAGAGTTTCTTCTTGTCTTCCTCACTGACGCGGTATTCCAGGGATACCTTATCATTGCGGACGTAACAGTATAGGACGGCAGCCGGAATGGCATCGCCGCCAATATTCAGCAAAGCCACGAACATATACGTCAAAAGCTGCAGTTCCAGGCCCGTGAAAATCTGGCTGATGTCGAGCTGTTTCCGGCCGGACTTATAGTCGATGATGACGACGTATTTATGGTCCCCCTGGCGCAAAGTATCGATGCGGTCGATCTGGCCGGTGACGACGACTTGCAGGCCATTCTTCAAGGTAAAGCGCAGGGCTTCCCAGGGACTGCCCGGACGGCCGAAGGATTTTTCCAGCCCTTCCATATGGAAATCGGAAACGGCACTGAAAGCGCTGAGGCGTCGTACCGTCCGGGTCAGGGTCTGGATGAGCCGTTCCTTTATCTGGGCGAAATAGGCGTTGGACATGAGGATATCGTGCTGGACCTGCGGCGCCAGTTCATCCGTCGCCTGGCGGCAGATGGCCGGGACGTCTGCGTCGGGAATGTCATGCCACTGTTTCTGTTCCCGCAGCAGCCGTTCCCCGATGATGCGCAGGGCGCCGTGGACCAGCATGCCCAGGTCTGGTGCAGCGAACTGATAGCGCGGCCGTTCTTCCAGGCCAAGGCCATAGCGGGAAAAATAAGCAAAGGGACAGCTGCGGTACTGCTCGAACTTAGTGACCGACCCGCGCAGCGTCCCGTCCGGCGCAAAGAGGCGGCGCACCAACGATTCCGGCAGGGTGACAGGCAGGTTCGTATGGAACAGGCCCTGGACGGCGCGCACGGCCTGATGGCGCCAGCCATGCTGCCAGGCCCAGTCATAGAGGGCCCACCATATATCCCCGACAGCTTCGCCATTGGCAGCCGGCCGCAAGTGACCGGGAAGGTAATCGAGAGCCGCCGGCAGGGCCAGCAGGTAATCCCCTTCCCGGCCGGGCTGTACCTTGGCCTTTTGGCGGATGATGTCAGCTACATAGCCTTTATCCCGGAGCTGATGGATCCACGACGCTTTTTCCATGGCACTGCCGTCATCGTCAGCGACGACGTAAGATATGATGAACCGTTCCGCAGCCCGGGTCGCCCCTAAATAGAACAAGAAGCGTTCCTGGAAAGAGCGGAAGCGGCTCCCCGGTCCGAGGACGATGCCCAGATCAGCCAGGCGGTGCCGTTCTTTATCGCTGAACAGCCCTTCTTCCTGGCTATGCTGAGGGAAGACGCCGTCATTGACACCGCAGAGAAAGACGACCTTGGCCTGCATCGTATAGCCTCGTTCGACAGCCGTCAAAGTGACGTGATCCAGCGTCGGCGGGATAAGGCTGAACTTCAAATTGGCCAGGCCATCTTCGACGATTTGGGAAAATTCATCGAGGTCCGTTTCATCGTCACCGCAAAGACTGACGATTTCATTGAGGAACGTCCCGATACGCTTCCAGACCTGCTCGTGCTCCTTGCCTTCTTCGGCAAGGCCCGACTGCTCATCTTCTTCCTGCCACTGGCGCAGTACTGACGGGATGTCCAGCCGGCACAGCCAGTGATACAACAAGGTACACCAGTCGCGCAGGCTATGTTCTTCCTGGGCTTCTTCCCAGCAGGGGAACAAAATGTCCCGCACGCGCTGGCGTATGGCATTCATGCGCTGGAGGTGCGCTTCTTCCCGTTCGTCGATGACCTGGGGCTGTTCCTGCCGGCGGCCGTAAGTCCACTCAGCATCCCTCAGCCAGTGACGCCCCTGGATGCCGTAAGCGAGGCAATAGTTTTCCAAATCGTCGACGTCATGGCGGCTGACGGGAAAGAGGTCCGTCTTGAGCAGGCGGAAGAGCGACTCATGAGACCAGCGGCTGCGGAAGACGCCGAACAGGGCGGAAATGGCCTCGGCGGCGGGATGGCTGGTCATAGGCCGGCGATAGTCGCTGAAGCAGGGAATCCCATAGCGCCGGAAAATGCGTTCGACCCGGTCGTGGTACAAGTCACTCGTCCGGGCCAGGACCAGGAAGTCGCGATAACGATAGCCCTGACGGCAGAGCGCTGCGATTTTCCGGGCAACGCTGTCGATTTCTCCATCCCTGTCGGGACATTCCCAGATTTCCAGGGCCGATACGGGCCGGTCCATGCTGGCCGGGACGGTCTGGAAAAAAGCATCGCGAAAGGCCGTCAGCGGGCCGGCCGGCCGCTTTTCGACGACAGCCGTTTCCATATGGGGAAAGAGTGTCTTTATATCGCGATAGACTTCGTAAGCCCGGTGGAACAAGGCCGTTTCCCGCAGCTGCTGTGCCAGATGCGCTTCATCGATGGTCAGGGTAATCGTCACCTTCGAGGCTGCGCGCTCTATCTGCCGCAGGATTTCCATCTGCTGCGGTGTGAACCACTGGAAGCCATCGACCCAGACATGGGCGCCCTGGAGGAAGGAATAATGCCCGATTTCCCGGGCCAGCAGAGTCATCGTATCATCTGCCGAGCCGAAGTGGTCTGCCAGAAAGGCCTGATACGCTTCATAGAGCCGGGAAATATCTTCCAGCTTGTGCGACAGGGTCGGGCTGGGGACGGCTTCAGCCGCCTGGCGCAGGGCTTCCGGCGTAACGCAGAAAGACCGGCATTCCCATAAGAAGCGGCCTGCCGTATCGGCAAAATTCGGCTGCCTGGCCGCCGTCTGCAAGACGGAAAATTCTTTCTCCCCTTTGTGCAGCAGGCGCTGCAAAATGATTTTGCGGGCTAACTCCGACAGCGACGCGTGTTCCAGGCCCCGTTCCTGGAAGACTTTATAAGCCAGCCGGGAAAAGCCGAGAACCTGCGTCCCTAAAAAGCCCTGTCCATCGGAACTTTCGGCGAGATGGCGTTCGGCACCATATGTCGCCTGGTCCGGGACAAGGAGCAGGGTCTTGCCACCGGCAGCCGCGCAGGCCTGTATCTCCCGATAACACTGCGTCGATTTGCCGCTTCCCGCCTTGCCCAATAATACTGTAACGGCCATGAACGTACCTCCTTACATAAAAAATCGATTATCTCTATTATACCCGATTTCCACTGGAAAAGAACAGTAAAAAAGAGGCTGTCGCATGAAGACAGCCTCTTTTTTGAGTTTTAAGTTTGTAGTTTTTAGCGAATGGTTTTAAATTTAAAGCCATCTTCTACAAACTACAAACTCCGCACTACAAACTAAAATTAAAAGAACCACGCATGCCGGCCAACGCCTTCACGCGGCAAAAAATCAATGGAAAATGGCGCAGGCCGTCTTGAGGAAGGGCAGGCGTTTGCTCAGGCCCGTCCGCGACCGCTGGATCCATTTGAGGTCATACGGTTCAAAGACGACATTGCGGTAGGCTTCGATGTCCAAGGGCGTCCCGTCCCAATCGGAATGGATGGCCCCGGTCTGCTTGATGAGAATATCATAGAGGATATCGTATTCCTTATCGTCCCGTTCATCCCGTTCGATGACCGTACTGTACGGCAGGGTCTTATGATAGGTCAGTTCCATGCCTTTGTAATCGAAATGGAAACCGCAGCGCATACGGCAGCCGTCGAGGCCCGTATAATCGGCGATTTTCTTCAGGTCATGAAGGATATGGTCATGGCCTTCTTCATATAAATTATCCGGCGTCGTTTCCGTATAGTCGAAACGAAACTGGATTGATGCCCCATCAATCTTGCGGAACCGTTCCAGATACGGTTTGAGCTGGTCTGCCGGATATTTCTTGTACAATACGCAGTTGATGCGGAACGGAACAGCCAGGCGGCTCAGGAGGCCATCATTCGATTCCTGTACATAGTGCTGCATATGGCGCGATACGTTGATGCAGGTGATCTTATGACGGTTGCGTTCCGTAAAAGCGACGATGTCGTCTTCTGACTGATTCTCAAAGACGGGCAGCGTCGTATTGATATATACCTTGTGTGTCACAGGAATACAGTCCAGCATGCGCTGCAGCGATTCCATATTGGCAAAAGGTTCACCGCCAGTGAATACGAAATCACAGAACGGCGTCAAGCTGTCCATCAGGCGGATGCTCTGGCAGATGGCTTCTTCAGAAAAACCCGTCATATCTTCATATTCCGCCTTGTTGATGCAGAACGGGCAATGGTTGTGACAATTATAGGGCACGAAAACCGTGACGGTAGCGCCGCCGTTCCGTGTCTTATACGGGTGGACCACACGCGGTACAGTTGTTGCGGCCATGCTGATTGTTGTTTTCATTCTTTTTTCGCCTCGAATCGTGGATAAGATCCCAAGCTGTTCCCACACTGCAGCAAGATGGAAAGGAAAGTATTTTTTCACCTCACAGCAGACAATCTTGTGACCCGAATGTAGTATCCACGCTTATTGTACCATAAAAGTCCATTTCTGCAAATGCATGTTGCGTATTCCCATTTTGCATAATTTTTATACCAAACAATTCACCATAAACATTGTTTTATTTTTCTAAAGAAATCCTTACATTTCCTTTGAATCTAAAGCCCGGCTAATGTCGGCCGCCGTCTTTTTGACAGCTTCGATGGCCAGGTCCCGTTCTTCCGCCGTTAGCCGGTCTGCCGGTCCGGATACGCTGATAGCCGCCGTAATGATTCCATGATGGAAAATCGGCGCAGCAATGCAGGCCATGCCGAGTTCGACTTCTTCCCGTTCCACGGCGTAACCCCGGCAGCGGATCTTCTCCAGTTCCTGGAGCAGGTCGCTCCAGTCGGTCATGGTATATTCCGTAAACTTCTGCAGCGTGCAGCCCGTATAAGTGTGCAGGTATTCCGGCGAAAAAGCCAAGAGGCACTTGCCCGAGGCCGAGCAATACGCCGGACGGACGGCACCGATAGGCGGTGCCGTATCAATCGTCCTGGGCGACTTGATCTTCTCTAAAATGATGTGCTGCGGATAGGAAGCCCCATTATGGGCAAAGGTCGTAATATGGACCCCTTCATTGCACTGCAGGGACAGGGCCTTGGCATACGGATAGGCGACTTTAGGGAAGGCATCCTTTTCCCGGAAGAGCATCCCCAGGGCATAGACCTGGAGCCCCAGCCAGTATTTCCCTGTTTCACTGTCTTTCTGGACAAAGCCGCGGCGCTCCAGCGTATCCATAGTGCGGCTGACAGTACTCTTATGAAGGTCCATCAGCTTGCTGATACGGGTCACACTGAGGGGCCTTTCTTCCTTTAAAAAAAGCTGTAAAACGGCCAGGGCCCGGTCAATCGATTCAATCATCCTCGTTCCCCCGATTCGGCATCGTCACGACGCCAAGAAATTAATATATTTCATTATATGGAATACAGACGCAATGTCAAGAGGGAAACGCCAGGCCCCAGCCGGAGAGTGCTAGTGGCTGACCGCTTCGCTTTCTTCCCGGGACGTCTGATGATGGTCGTACAGGCACTGCGACAGCTTGCGGATCAAGTCGTCACATTCCAAATTGCCGCGCCAGCTCTTGGGGATAGCCTGGACCCCATCCTGGGTACCCATGATATTGCCGCAGATGGCGCCGCACGTATCGCTATCGCCATCCTGGTTGCAGGCCATGAGAACGGCGTCTTTCAGATGGCCCGTCTTGAGGACGCAGTATACGGCCAGGGCCAGGGCTTCATCGGCTTTCTTGCCCAGGCCCAGCTTCTTCATGGAGCGCACTGGATTGCGGTCGGTGACGGCTTCGTCGACAGCCCGCAGGATAGTCTTCATGAGCGGCGTCCCTTCCGGATCAGCCTGGAGGATGCGCAGGGCCCCTCCCAGGGCAGCGCTGATATTCTTGCCAGCTGCCAGGGAGGCAATCATGGCACTCAGCGTGGCCGTCGATAAATAGGCTTCCGGACTACCGTGGGTCAGGCTGGCAGCCTGGCAGCCGACGGCAAAGGCTTTTTCCGGGTCGCCGGCATAAAACAGGCCGATAGGCGCAGCCCGCATGACCGTACTGCTGCCACAACTGTGGTTCAGCGGTTCCTGACGGGTCAATTTTTTCCCCGACGCCAGCGACGTCAGGCAGATCTTGCCCGGAGAGCGGCGGGCAAAGAGGGCCTCTTCCCCCATGATGTCGTAGTCGAAATCGACTTCATGAGGCTGGCGCATCATCCATTTTTCCTGTTCCGGATGGATGATGCGTTCGGTCTGCGTATAATACCAGCGCATATACGCCCGGTACAGGCCATCTGAAGGTTCCAATCCGTCGTGGTCGGCCCAGAGCATGCCGTCAGCTGTGAACAACGCCAGCTGCGTATCGTCTGAGATAAGGCTCTTATTGCCATTTTTAGCCGATTTTAAAACAGTGCGCAATCCATAAGGGCCGTATTTCTTATGAATCGTCTTCAAATCGTCGAATTCAATGACAAACCCCAAAGCGTCGCCTACGGCGCCGCCAAACATGCAACCCATAAACCGATCTAGTCCATACATGTAGCATCCTCCTATCCTCGTCTGTCGTCCGAGTCTTTTTTTCTCAAAAAACTTTACAATTTCGTTCAAGTAGTATATAATAAAAAGCTTATACGTTCATTATACAGGTTATGATAGGAATTTGCAAATAAAAAAAGGGCTTGTCGCACGAAGATTTTTGCCATCATGCAAAGCCCCTTTTACTTTATAGTTTGTAGTACGGAGTTTGTAGTTTGTAGAAGCTGACTTTAATTTTTTTACCATTTGCTGCAAACTAAAAACTACAAACTTAAAGCTCAAAAAGAGGCTGTCTTAATGCGACAGCCTCTTTTAAGTTGTTAGTGGTTAGCAGTTAGCCACGAGCCACGAGTCACGAGCCACCAACATTTTAACTCATTTCCCCGCTGCGAGGAGGTCGGTTCTGCCTTCTACGCGGTCGAGGGCTTTCTTTACGATGGCGGCCAGGCCCTGCATCTTGATTTCCGGGATGGAGCAGACGCCGAGGCGGACGCCCTGGGCCAGGGGACCGGCAAAGACCAGGTCGGCTTCCAAGGCCTGACAGACGGCAGCCGATTGCTGCGTCGGAATGGAGATGAAGAAGCCGCCTTTATAGGGCACATACGGCAGGCCGCAGCGGTCGGCTTCATAGGTGAAGATGTCGGCACGGCGGCGCAGGCTCTTGGCAAAACTCATGCGTTCCAATTCGAGCTGGGCCATGAGGTCGCGGTCGCTGCGGATCTTGGTCAGGAGCGTCATGGCCGCGCGGTTGATGTTCGACCAGGCCGTGCGGGCCGAATATTTGCCCAGATTGGCGAACTCTTCGATAACGGCTTTGCTCGACGACAAGCCAACGAGAGCGCCGGCGCGCTGGCCATACATAGTATAGCCTTTGGACATGCTGAAGGCGAACATGGTAAAGATGTGTTCCGGAAGGCCGGCGAATTGTCTCATGAACGAGCGGACGCGGTCCTTTTCCCCGGCATAGGCGATATAGGCGATATCGACGAGGATACTGATGCGCTTGCCATTCTTTTCATGGAGGCGGCAGACTTCGAGGACATCGGCCCATTCGGCATCGGACAGGGCAAAGCCCGTCGGGTTGTTGGCCGGCGTGTTGAGGATGAGGAGCAGCGAATCCTGACGGCGCAGGATGTTGGAAACAGCAGCCGAGAACGCCGCCGTATTGAAATGGCCCTGGTCGTCCATCATCGAGAAGGTGTGCAGGTCGCGGCCGATTTCCTGGCACAGGCAGTCATAAATGTTCCAGCGCCAGTCCGTCGTCAGTACGGCATCGCCGACTTCTGAATAGTTGGCAATGGCGATATGGATGGCACCGGTACCACCGGACGTAGCCACAGCATCGACATAGCCATCGGGACGACAGCCTTCAAAGGTTTCGTCGATGACGGCCTGGCGATAGCCTTCCAGGCCCAGCGGCGGTGCATAGGTAATGAAATCGCTCATAGGCAGAGAGCGGTATAATTGTTCTACCACAGGCAGGCAAGCCAGTTTTTCATCGTCGCCGGCATAACAGCCGACGGTCGCATTGACGACCTTATCCGCCCCGTACTGCGCTGCCGCTTCCCGGGCTGCCGCTCCAGCGGCGAATACCACGTCACGTAATGTCTTACCTTCTCTGCTTGCTGCTGCCATAATCGTCATCGTAAAAAACCCCTCTCTGCATAATAGTTCGTGTTTAGTGGACACTTGTTCTCTCCAAATGTCTTGACGTCCTACATTATAGCACTGTGAAAAGAGTTTTTATATAGCGAAAAGCCTAAAATACTGTATACACAGCAAGAATATTGTATACAATATTCATTTGTGGTCTTCGCTGTCGTGTCTGGCACCGGCATCGACGTGGAACGTCGCCTGTTTGATGCCCTTCATGGCCAGGAGCTGGCTGACGATTTCCGTTTCATCCATGTAATGAGCCGCCGTCAGTTCCAGGTCGATGTCGGCCAAGGGTGCATCGTCATCATTATGGGAATGGAAGGTCTTGATATGCATGTGGTGGTCATGGATAAAAGTCGAAAGTTTCCGGGCCTGGCCGATGTTGTTCTTCATGACCAGGTGCATGGCATAGCGCTTGCGGAAGTGCCCTTCCAGGCGGGCATCGAGGCGGACGAAGACGGTCAGGACCAGGAAAATCAGCGCCGTCGCCACACAGGCTATGACGAGATAGCCGGCACCGACGACGAGGCCGATGGCCGATACGGCCCATAAGCCGGCAGCCGTCGTCAGGCCGCGGACGCTGCGGTCTTTCTGGTTGGCCAGGATCGTACCGGCCCCGATGAAGCCGACGCCGGATACGACCTGAGCTGCAATCCGTTCCGGGTCGGAGTTATTATAGCCAAAGGTGAAGTAATAATCCATGGCAATATTGATAGATATGATCATGCACAGGCAGGAGCCGACACAGACCAGGGTATGTGTCCTGAGGCCTGCCGACTTGCTCTGGGCCTGTCGTTCATAACCGATGAGTCCGCCCAGGATGAGGGCCATAATCAGGCGGATGATGCTGTCTTCCGTAGAAATCATAGAGGCTCAACTTCTTTCAAAATAATTTTTACATCCGTTAAGAAAACGTTATAATGGTATTATAATATATAGATGCAGCAGAGAACAAGCAAAATGTTCTCCCCGCATCGGAGAAAGAAGGTCATGATCATGAACCGCTTCATTTGCTTTGATAATCTGCGCAGTGCCGCCGTCGTATTGACGCTGGCCGCTTTATTGCTACAATCCTGGACAGCCTTTTACGAAGAGAGTGCCGTCGTCGCCATTTCCATCGTCTTCTTCATCAGTGCCTACTTCGGAGCTTCGGCCCTGCGCATCCGCACGATATCGTTCTTCTTGAAAGATAAATGGAAACGTCTGGGCTGGCCGGGCCTCGTCTTAGTCCTCTTCGGCATCGAAGAACAGCTGGTCACATCAGCCCTGCCGGTCACGTCGTGGGTCCCGCTCTGGCTCTTCCTGCTCTTTGCCGGCTTGTCCCTGATCAAGCATGTCAACCATAAGGTCTTGCAGCACCGCATCGCCTCGAAGCCATCAGTTCCTTTCCTGCTGGGCTTCCTCGTCTTGCTGGCAGCCGCCCTCTTCCTCTGTCAGGCCTTCCTGCCTCAGTCCCTGGCCATCCCTTACATCGCCCGGATCCGCCCGGACTGGCTGGTCCTGTCCCTCTTTGCCTTTGCCCTAGGGGTCTACACCTTCCGCCATCGCTGGTTCACGCCGTCTGGCTATCAGCCTAAAAGCAGCAGCCTCTTCGGCTTCGCCATCATGGTCGGCGTCTATGCCGCCTGGATGCCCGGCAAGGGAGCCTCTATCCTGACAGCGCTGACGCCGGCTTTACTGCTCGTCGCCGCCGTCCTTGGCCTGACGGCCTGGTTCCATCAGCAGTTCGATAAGCACTCGGCCTGGTCCCACACGCTGCACCGCATTTCCTACGGCCTGTTCTTCGTCAGCGAACCGATCATCCTCCATTCGATGTGGTTCTTACAGCCCCTGGCCGTCGCCGTATGGCTCAAGGTCGTCATTACGGCCCTGGTCCTGGCCATCTACGGCTATCTGCTCTGCCGTTACGCCCTGTTCCACATCCCATGCTTTAAAAGCAAGGGATAATAGCTGGCGGACACTAGCCCCGGCAGGCCATCTGTGCTATGATAGATAGCAAGTTTGTTTCTTTACATTATCGATAAGGAGTGTGCCTACTTGGATACATTATTACAACTCATGGAATCGTACGGCTACATCGCGATGTTCGTGGCAATGGCATTGGAAAACGCCAATATCCCCATCCCCAGTGAAGTCGTACTCGGATTTGCAGGCTTCCTCATTTCCCAGCAAATCTTTTCATTCTGGACGACCTTTGCCGTAGCCTGCGTCGCCGGCCTCGTCGGCTCGGTCATCAGTTACTGGCTCGGCTCTTATGGCGGCCGGCCGCTCTTGTTAAAGTATGGCAAATACATCTTCTTCAACGAACGTAAATTCCGCATGGCCGAAGACTTGTTCAACAAGTACGGCGGCATTGCCGTCATCATCTGCCGCTGCCTGCCCGGCGTCCGCACGTTCATTTCCTTCCCGGCCGGCGTCGCCCGCTATCCTTTCTGGAAATTCGCCATCTTCACCGTCATCGGCACCATCCCCTGGACGCTGCTCCTCGTATGGGCCGGCTCCCTCCTGGGCAGTCACTGGCGGGACCTCATACAGTACAACCACATCTTCCTCATGGCCGTCATCGCCGTCTGTGTCGTCGCCACCGTCGTATTCGTATGGCATAGACGCCGCCGGAGAAATGCAGAATGAAACAATGGTTCTTAACACATCGTTACGGCCTGACCGTCGCCTTAGTGGCAGCAATGATCTTGCTGCCATTTTTAGGTGCTGCCCCGCTCATGGACCCGGACGAACCGGTCTACGGCGAAACGGCGCGGGAAATGCTCCTGGCTGGGGATTGGCTGTCACCGCGCATCTTCGGCCAGTACTGGTACGATAAACCACCGCTCTTCTACTGGCTGGAAATGCTGTCGTACAGCTTTTTCGGCGTCTCTGACATCGCATCCCGCCTGCCCAGCGTCATCATGGCCATGGCAACGACGATGTACGTCTACGTCCAGGGGAAGGAATTATTCAATAAACCCATCGCCTTCCTGTCGGCCCTGTTCCTGGTGACCAGTGCCGGCTTCATGTATATCGGCAAGGCTGCCGTCACGGACATGACCCTCATGTTCACCCTGACCGTGACCATGGTTTCCTTTTACCGTAAAAACTATTATATAGCCTATATCTTCTGCGGCCTGTCGCTCCTGGCCAAAGGCCCTGTCGGCTACGCGTTCCCGGCGCTCATCATGCTCATTTATCTGGCCTGGACGCGGCAGTGGCCGCTCTTGAAGCATATGAAGATTCCCCAGGGCATCCTGCTGGCCTTCCTGGTCGGTCTCCCCTGGTATATCCTCATGTACCGGGTCCACGGCGAAGTCTTCCTGGACACCTTCATCGGCTATCACAACATCACCCGCTTCGCGGCGCCGGAACATCCGGGACAGAACAGTCTCTTCTTCTTCATCCCCATCCTCTTCGCCGCCATGATGCCCTGGACGGCGGCCCTGTTCCCGACAATCCGGCGGCTGTTCCACAAGCGGGACCCCTTCCGCGACATACTCCGGTTCTGCTCCGTCTGGGCGGCCTTTATCTTCGTCTTCTTCTCCCTCTCCAAGACCCAGCTGGTCACGTATATCGCCCCGATGTTCCCGCCGACGGCATATCTGTTGGGCTGGTACTGGTACCGCTGCTATATCGAGAGGAAATTTTCGCGGCCCTTGCTGGTATCCTTCTATATCCTGGGCCTGCTGCTGCTCGCCAGCAATGCCATCCCGCTCCACGAAAACGCCGCCTTTTTCCGACCGGCCATCGCCTGGGGTTCGGGCCTGCTGGCAGCGGCATTATTCCTCCCGGCCTGGTGTCTGTGGCGCCGCCGCTACCGGTCGGCTTTCGTGGCAGGCATCGTGATGATGATCTGTTTCTCCTGGGCGGCTTTCGGCTTCATCATCCCCCAGTTCAAAGGCCACGTCACATCTTACGAGACAGCCCAAATCCTGCCGGATGTCTATGACGGCCATTCCCCACTCTATATCGAAAAATTCCTGCGCCCGGGCATCGCCTATTACAGCGGCATGTACGGAACGGAATGGGGCCCGTCAAGGACCCGGACCTGGAAGAATTGCTCGCAGAGAAGGATAAGATTTTCCTGGTCATGTCGAAATCGACCTTCCATAAGCTGGCCAAATCCCAGCAATTGATTGACCGCTTCGGCATCGCCGCCGAAACGCCGACACAAGTCATCCTCATCAACCATCCTTAGGAGGTGTCCCCATGAAACAGCGCACATTCCTGACCATCATCTTCGTGGCAGCATTCCTTTTCCTGGCCGTCGGCATATCTCAGCTGGCCGTCACGGACCCGGTCGAATCGAATTACGCCCTGACGGCACTGGAAATGGTCCGCAGCGGCGACTGGCTGTCCCCGCAGATTTACGGCACGTACTGGTATGATAAGCCCATTTTCCTGTACTGGCTCCTGAGCCTGTCTTACAGCCTCCTGGGGACGACGGATCTGGCAGCCCGCCTGCCAGCTGTCCTCTTCGGCACCGCTTCCTGCACCCTGGCTGCCTGGTTCGCCCTGCGCCAGACGGGCCGCCGCACGACAGCCCTCCTCTTCGCCGCCATGACCGTGACATCCCTGATTTTCTGGTTCGTCAGCCGCTCCGTCATCACTGACCAGCCCTTGTATTTCTTCAGTGGCGCTACCTTGTTTTTCGCCTATATCGGCCTGACAGAAGGGAAGAAAGGCTATATGACAGGGGCTTACGTCATGGCTGCCGGTGCCGTCCTGACCAAGGGCCCGGTCGGCCTGGTCCTGCCCGGCCTGTTCCTGCTTCTCTTTACCGCCATCCAGCGCCGGCCCGATTACCTTAAAAGGCTGTTCCCGCCGGCAGGCATCGTGCTCTTCCTGCTCCTCTGCCTGATCTGGTATGGCCCCATGTACAGCCGCCATGGCATGGATTTCATCGATGGCCTGCTGGGCTTCAACAACGTCGTCCGGGCGACCGTATCGGAACATCCCGAATACGACGTCTGGTATTACTACCTCGTCCTCGTCCCAATCAGTCTCCTGCCCTGGACCGGCCCCTGCCTCTACGCCCTGTGGCGGCGGCGCAGTCATCACGATGAGTACGTATTCATGGCCATCTGGGCCCTCGGGACAATCCTGTTCTACAGCCTCATGGCAACGAAATACCCAACCTATGCCTATATCGCCAACTGGCCTCTCTTATACCTGGGCGCCCGCACGATGCAGGCCTGGCTCGACGAGGACGCCCGCTATGCCTGGCTGGCAGCCCTCATCCCGGCCTCCGTCTACAGCCTGCTCTTCGCCGTATTGGTGGCCTTTGCGGATAAAGCGCCTTTCCCCGTCCAAGGCCTGTTGCTGCTGACGGTATTCCTGGCCATCATGGCTATCCTGACCTGGCTGGCGTGGTGGCAGAAAGCCTATCTGGCCCTGCCCTTCTTCCTGATTACGACGACAGTCATCACCTACCTGATCGTGACCTTCCAGGTCCTGGTCCCCTTTTATCAATACCGGTCCGCCCAATCCCTGACCGTCCTGAACGATGCGGCCCCGGTCTATTTCTTTGAAGAGTACCGCACGTCCTATCCTTATTATACGGGACAGACGGCATACTGGACGGCACCGGCCGACTACGACGAAAATGCCCGGCTCCGGCGCGATGCCGTATGGGCTAAGAAACACGTCTACCCGACAGCTTCCGAAGACCAGGTGTTATCCAGCCTGAATCAGCACCAGAACCTGACCCTCGTCGTCCCGGAAGGGAAATATAAAGATTATAAAGCCTCGGAATTTTTCAGCCTGACCCGGAAAGTAGGCCGGATCGGCCCGTATTATATCTTCAAGCCCAGCCCTTAGGATAGGAGGATTTTCCATGGAAGAACTCATCGACAAACTCTGTGCCTACCATCATCCCGGCGTATTCAATCCCTGGTCCGAATATGACGTCTCCTGCGACATCAGTCCGGACGCGCCAGCCATCCGCTGCCAGCAGCTGCGGGAATATTTGGCGCCCCGCCTGACCCGGGCCCGCATCGTCCTCATCGCCGAAGCCGCCGGATACCAGGGCTGCCGCTTCACAGGCATCCCCATTACCTGCGAACGCATGCTCCTGGACGAACACAAACAGATACATGCTGACGTCATCCTGGGCCACCGCGGCCAGCGCACGAGCCGGCCCGACAGCGCCTTCATGACCAGCCGTCCTCAGCGGGAAAAAGGCATGAACGAGCCGACAGATACCTACGTCTGGGGAGCCATCGTCGACAACGGCCTGGACCCGCGCGACGTCTTATTATGGAATATCTTCCCCTTCCATCCCCACAAGACCTGGCCCTTCTCCAACCGCACGCCGACGGACAGTGAGCTGGCCGACGGCCTCGTGTACGCCAAAGCCCTGCTGAGCTACTGCCGGCCGGATATACGCCTGGCCGCCATCGGCAGGAAGTCAGCAGAAACCTTGCAGAATGCCGGCTTCCCGGCCATCGCCATGCGCCACCCGGCCAACGGCGGAGCCGGTCTTTTTCGGGAACAGTTCACACGTTTTTCTCGATAATTCCTTTAAAAAATCGGTAAAATTCGATTTTTACATTAAAATTGTCGGCGTTTCAGCAAAAACATTCAGAAAAATCATTGCATCGACTTCACAAATTGTTTATAATCATAGGTACACCACAGTATATACGAGCCTTCTCTCTCATACAGTGACGGCTCATTTTTGTATACCCAAAGGGGGATTACGTATGAATAAAGAAATGCGCGATCTGCCGCGCCCGCAAGGCCTGTACGATCCGTCTTATGAACACGATGCCTGCGGCATCGGTATCGTTGCCAATATAAAGGGGAAAAAATCATACGGCATCATCGACGATGCCCTGACGATCCTGGAAAACCTCCGTCACCGCGGTGCCGAAGGGGCTGACGCCAACAGTGGCGACGGCGCCGGCATCCTGGTCCAGATTCCACACCAGTTCTTCAAGCGCGAATGTGAAGTCCTGGGCTTTTCCCTTCCTGACGAAGGTGAATACGGCGTCGGCATGATTTTTGCCCATCGTTATGAAACATTCCGTCATAAACAGATGGAAGCCTTTGAAGACATCGTCCGCTCCGAAGGCCTGTCCATCCTCGGCTGGCGCGATGTCCCTGTCGATGAAAGCCTGATCGGCAACATTGCCAAACAGACGTGTCCTCATTTCCTGCAGGTCTTCATCCGCAAGGACCCGACCATGAAGACCCAGATGGACTTTGAACGGAAATTATACATCATCCGCAAGCTGGCAGAAAAAGCCATCGTCCCGGAAAGCCAGAAAAACGGCACGGACTTCTACATCGCCAGCCTGTCATCGAAGACCATCGTCTATAAAGGCATGCTGACGTCCATGCAGCTGCGCCACTTCTTCCTCGACCTGTCGGACCTGGATTTCGTCACGTCCATGGCCCTCATCCATTCCCGTTTCAGTACCAATACCTTCCCCAGCTGGGCCCGGGCCCATCCGAACCGTTACATCGTCCACAACGGGGAAATCAACACCATCCAGGGCAACATCAACTGGCTCAACGCCCGTGAAGGCAAATCGAAATCGGACTTCTTCCCGGACATGGAAAAAGTCTTCCCCGTCGTCGACGATACGGGCAGCGACTCGTCCATGTTCGACAACTGCCTGGAATACCTGTACATGACAGGCCATTCCCTGCCCCATGCCATGATGATGATGATTCCGGAACCGTGGGAACGGGATCCGCTCATGAGCGACGAAAAGCGCGATTTCTACCGCTATCACAACTTCATGCTCGAACCGTGGGACGGCCCGGCTGCCATCGGCTTCTGCGACGGCACGGTCATCGGCGGCATGCTCGACCGCAACGGCCTGCGTCCGGCCCGTTACTATGTCACCCGCGACGACCGGGTCATCGTAAGTTCTGAAGTCGGCGTCGTCAACATCCCGCCGGAAGACGTCCTCTACAAGGGCCGCCTGGAACCGGGCAAGATGCTCCTCGTCGATACGCAGAAACAGCGCATCATCGACGACGACGAAATCAAGCACGAAATCGCGACGGAACACCCTTACGACGAATGGTATAAAGAACACATCGTCAACCTCGACGACCTCATGACGGGTCAGAACATCGCCAACAGCGATGCCATCATCCCTTATGACCTGAAGGAACAGGAAAAAGTCTTCGGCTATACCCAGGAAGATATGGACAAGGTCATCCTGCCCATGGCCCGCGATGCCCAGCACGCCATCGACTCCATGGGCGTCGACGTCCCCCTGGCCGTCCTCAACGACAAACCTCAGCTCCTCTACGATTACTTCAAGGAAAATTTCGCCCAAGTCACCAACCCGGCTATCGACGGTGTCCGCGAAAAGACGGTCATGTCGTCAGCTGTCATGGCCGGCAACGTCGCCAACATCATGGAACCGAACGAAGCGTCGACGGCAGCCTTGTACCTCAAAGGCCCGATTCTGACCAACGAACAGATGTCGGTCATCAAGTCCCTCATGACGCCGAAACTGCGGGCGGCTACGCTGTCCATGCTCTATCCCGTCAACAGCGGCTCTGAAGGCATGGAAACGGCCATCGAATCGCTCTGCATCGATGCCTTGAAGGCCATCAAGAACGGCGCCAACATCCTCGTCCTGTCCGACCGCGGCGTCAACTCGCGCATGGCCGCCATTCCGGCCCTCCTGGCCTCGGCAGCCCTGCACCATTATCTCATCGACAAGGGCGTCCGCTCCGACGTCGGCCTCATCCTGGAATCGGGCGAACCGCGCGAAGTCCATCATTTCTGTACCCTCATCGGCTACGGCATTACGGCCATCAACCCGTACATCGCCCTGGAATCCATCAAGGAACTCATTGCCAACAAGAAGCTCCAGAAAATCGATTACGAAACGGCCAAACAGAACTACATCGACGCCGCCGTCAAAGGCATCCTGGCCGTCATGTCCAAGATGGGCATTTCGACAGTCCACAGCTACCACGGCGCACAGATTTTTGAAGCCGTCGGCATCAAACAGGACCTGATCGACAAATATTTCTGCAACACGCCGTCCCGCATCGAAGGCCTGGGCATCGCTGAAATCGCCAAGGAAAACGTCCTGCGCCACCAAGAAGCGTACAGCACGGGAGATAAACTGGAACGGGGCGACTTCTACCAGTACCACAAGGGCGGCCAGCCGCACATCATCGACCCGGAAACGGTCCAGCTCCTGCAGAAAGCCGTCCAGACCGGCGACTACGCAACGTATAAAAAATACGCCGACCATGTCAACCGTCAGACCATTTTCCGCCTGCGCGACCTCCTGGACTTTGAATATCCTGCCGGCAGCAGCATCCCTATCGAAGAAGTCGAACCTGTCGATTCCATCGTCAAGCGCTTCCGCACGGGTGCCATGAGTTACGGCGCCCTCAGCAAGGAAGCCCATGAATGTGTCGCTACGGCCATGAACCGCCTGGGCGGCATGAGCAATACCGGCGAAGGCGGCGAAGACTCGGCCCGTTTCGATACGGAAACGAACGACCGCATCAAACAGGTCGCATCGGCCCGTTTCGGCGTCACCAGCGACTACCTCATCCACGCCGATGAATTGCAGATCAAGTGCTCCCAAGGGGCTAAACCGGGCGAAGGCGGCCATCTGCCGGGCAATAAAGTCTATCCGGATATCGCCAAGACCCGTCATGCTACGACAGGCGTCGCCCTCATCTCGCCTCCGCCGCATCACGATATTTACTCCATCGAAGACCTGGCCGAACTCATCTTTGACCTCAAGAATGCCAACCGCAAGGCTACGATTGGCGTCAAACTGACGTCCGGAGCCGGCATCGGCACGATTGCCGCCGGTGTCGTCAAAGCCAAGGCCGACGATATCGTTGTCAGCGGTTACGACGGCGGGACCGGCGCTTCGCCGCGGACGAGCCTGCGCCATGCCGGCCTGCCCTGGGAAATTGGCCTGTCCGAAGTCCAGCAGACGCTGCTCCTCAACCGCCTGCGCGACCGCGTCACCCTGGAAGTCGACGGCAAACTGCTCACAGGCCGCGACGTCGCCATTGCCGCCCTCTTCGGCGCTGAAGTCTTCGGCTTCGGTACGGCACCGCTCCTGGCCATCGGCTGCCATATGCTGCGCGTCTGCCACCTCAACACCTGCCCGTACGGCGTCTGCACGCAGGATGAAAAACTGCGCAAACGCTTCAAGGGCAAACCGGAATATATCATCAACTTCATGCGCTTCGTCGCACAGGACCTGCGGGAAATCATGGCCCGCCTGGGCTTCCATACCATCGACGAAATGGTCGGCCGCTATGACTGCCTGAAACAGCGCGATCACTTCGGCAACTGGAAAGCCAAGACGGTCAACTTGAAGAACCTCCTGTACCGTCCGTACACGGATGCGTCGGTCGGCCAGCATTTCACGACGCCCCAGAACCACAAGATCAATACGACCTTGGATATGTCCAAACTGATCCGCATGTGCCGGCCGGCCCTGGAAGAACAGAAACATATCCGGGCCCGCCTGCGCATCAAGAATACCGACCGCGTCACCGGGACCATCCTGGGCAGTAAAATCACCAAGCGCTACGGCGAAAAAGGCCTGGCCGAAGACACGATCATCTTGTCCTTCGTCGGCTCTGCCGGCCAGAGCTTCGGCGCCTTCATCCCTTGTGGCCTGACGCTGACCCTGGAAGGCGATGCCAACGACTACCTGGGCAAAGGCCTGTCGGGCGGCAAGATCATCGTATCGCCGCCGCGGGAATCGGTATTCCCTGCCGAAGATAACATCATCATCGGCAACGTCGCCTTCTACGGTGCCACCAGCGGCGAAGCCTACATCAACGGCACAGCCGGTGAACGCTTCTGCGTCCGCAACAGCGGCATCAGTGCCGTCGTCGAAGGCGTCGGCAACCACGGCTGCGAATACATGACCGGCGGCCGGGTCCTCATCCTCGGCCAGACAGGGCGCAACTTTGCAGCCGGCATGTCCGGCGGCATCGCCTACGTCTACGACTTGGACCCGAATAAATGCAACACCGACCTGGTCAAACTGGAACCGCTCACCGACGACGACGAAAAAGCGGCTGTCAAAGCCATGCTGGAAAAACACGTCCACTACACGGACAGCAATCTGGGCCACATCCTCTTGGAAAACTGGGACGACACCGTCACTCACCTGACCAAAGTCATTCCTGAAGCCTATGAAGAAATGGTCGCCCTCATCGCCCAGGCAGAAGCCGAAGGCCATACCGACCAAGAAGCACACATGATTGCTTTTGAAAAGAAACACGGAAAGAACGGAAAGAATTGAACCTCTCCCGCTTATAGAAGCGGGAGATTCTTGAGAAGGTTGCTGTTTAAGTTTCCTCCTGAAATCAGGATAGCCTTATTCTCAAAGGGCTGTCCAAAAGCCCCTTACACAGTCCCTCGAAATCGAAGTTCTGCTTACTTTTACGGAGTATGTTGGCGGCACCGTTGATGTCGCATTGGC
>NZ_APHY01000002.1 GCF_000417505.1 Megasphaera sp. NM10 | reverse complement strand
TCTTGATAGTTCGTTGGATGTATGAAACATTTTTATGCAGTTGTCAGGATACGATAAGCAGAGAACCAGTTTTGAAGGAGTCAGAGACGACACGCAAAACTGTGTGAATCGCTTACGTCGGACTTGTCCGACGCCTGAATAACATAATTCAGTGGCGATAGCTGCGGGGATCCACCTGTTCCCATGCCGAACACAGCAGTTAAGCCCGCAAACGCCGAAAGTACTTGGGGGGAGGCCCCCTGGGAGGATAGGAAGCCGCTGATTAAGAAAAAAAGCACTAGCTTAGGCTAGTGCTTTTTTTGTTGTTAGCCGTCAGCAGTTAGCAGCTAGCAAGGGCGCCCACGTGGGGCGCCCGTTCGGAATAATGGCATATCCATCATACATGACAGGTGATGCATGAAAACACGCACATATATTAGTATACGTTATGCTCACATAGTCACAGCGGGCTTGCCACGTGCAGGCCCCTACGAAAGCGGTCCGGTGGACCGACCGCTAACGGCTAATCCATCACTCTTCCTGCGTGCGTTGGAAGATGGCGGTGACTGTCGTTCCTTTATGGAGGGTGCTGTCTAATTCCAGTTCAGCATTATTGGCCTTGGTGATGTATTTGGCGATGGATAGGCCCAGGCCGGATCCGCCTGTGTCTTTGGTGCGGGACGAATCGACGCGGTAGAAGCGTTCAAAAACGCGTTCCAGGTCTTCTTTGGGGATGCCGATGCCTGTATCGCTGATGACATAGCGGACGGTCTTTTCGTCGGCCTGGCAGGTCAGGGTGACCTGTCCGCCGGCAGGCGTATATTTCAGGGCATTGTCGACGAAGATGCGCAGCATCTGTTTGACGCTGCCCGGTTCGGCCGTAATCAGGGCTTCGTCGTTTTGACGCAGGATGATCTGGTGTTCTTTGTCGATGAGGCTGACTTCGCTGTATACTTCCTGCAGGAGGTCGGCCGTATTGATTTTCATAAAGTGTTTCAACAGCGTTCCATTATTGGAACGGGCAAAGAAGAGCAGGCGTTCGATGAGCTGCTTCATATAGTCCGTTTCTGATTTGATGGCCGTCAGGCTTTCGTTGAGGACGGCTGGGTCGTCTTTGCCCCAGCGGCATAAGAGGTCGGCGTAGCCGGCAATGACGGTAATCGGCGTTCGCAATTCGTGGGACGCGTCGCTGATGAACTGCTGCTGTTGTTTATAACCGTATTCGATGCGGTCCAGAGCCTGGTTGATGCTGACGGCCAGGTCGTGGAGTTCGTTCTTGTTGTCAGACAGGGCGATACGGTTGTCCAGGCGGTTGACTTCAATGGTCTTGACCGTGTCATTGATGACCTGCAAGGGGGCCAGGGAGCGCTTCATGAGGTACATACCCGTGAAGATGGTCAAGATCAGGCTGATGAGGACCGAAGCCAGGAGCTGTTTCGATAAGAGCGACACGAAGCCCGTTTCTTTATCGGGGCGCTGAGAAAAGCGCAGGTAGTAGTTCTTTCCCTGTTTGTCCGTCCAGAGCTGATAATAGGAGAATTCAGACGATTCGTTGCCTTGGACGCTGGTGGGCAGCGGCTTTTTCTGCGGATTGCTTATGGCGTCGTCGATGTAGCGGTCGCTCAGTTTGCGGACGGCATGAGTCGGGCCGTTGTCGACGATGAGATGGCCTGCGCCGTCATAAATTTGTAAGTTCATCGACGGTGGTACGTTGGCCCGGACAAATATCGTCGTATCGACCTTTCCGTAGTCGTCCAGGTATTGGATGGCCGCCGCAGCGCGGGACTTCAATTCATCGCGCAGGGAGTCGTTCATGATGTAGTGGACGCTGGTAATGGTTACGACCGATACGGTCAGGAGGATGAAAAAGACGATAGACGAATAGAGCAGGACCATTTTAGCGAAAATGGGCAGGGGAGCGATGAGCAGGTGCTGTGTCAGCCAATGATTAATCTTCTGCCACATAACCGACTCCACGGACTGTACGGATGTAGTTGCGCCCGTTCGGGCCCAGTTTGCTGCGCAGGTAACGGATATAGACGTCGACGATATTCGTGTCGCCGATGTAATCGTAGCCCCATACCTCTTCGACGATGCGCGACCGCGAGAGGACGATGTTCTTGTTCCGGACTAAATAGGCGAGGAGCTCGAATTCTTTCTTCGTCAATTTTAATTTTTTCGTTCCCTTCATGACTTCGTGACGGTCGAGGAATAAAGTGATGTCATTCAGCTGGAGAAAATTTCCCCGGTCGGCCAGCTGATGGCGTTCTCGCAGGAGGACACGGATGCGGGCAAAGAGTTCTTTGCTGTTGAAGGGTTTGGTCAGATAGTCGTTGGCGCCGATGTCCAGGCTGACGACTTTCGTTTCGATATCGTCTTTGGCTGAGAGCATCATGATCGGGACGTTCGATAGCTCCCGCGTCCGCTTACAGATGGTCAGGCCGTCGACGTCAGGCAGCATGATGTCCAGCAGGATGAGGTCGAAGTGTTCCTGGCCGATGCGGTCCAGGGCAGCGGCGCCGTTGTATTCGATGCCACATTCATAGCCTTCATGTTCCAACTCCATTTGCAGGAAGCGGGCGATTTGTTTTTCGTCTTCGACGATTAAGATATGTGTCTTTTCGGTCATATAACAACCTCCCCAAAAAAGAATTTGCACACTCTAAGCCATATACATACTATTATAACGTATAAATTCCCTTTTTTGTACTACTCATTCGGACATTGTTACAAAAATATCACGAAAATTTAATCTATTTTTAATCTTTAGGGATTTACTTTTCGCCAGAACCTGTTATTATAATATATGTAGAACAGATCATCTACGAGACGTTGGAGAAGTAAGTTGTTCATATACCCCTCGAACACCCCTATCTTATTTTCTTCAACTGCTGAGATATTGTCTTCCCCCGATGATATCTTGCAAAAAGAGAAAGCCGGCTCCCCTCGCCGGCTTTTTTCTATTTCTACGGAAAATGATTTTGGCGAAATTTTGAGAAAATTTTTTTGGACAATCGCAAAAACCTAGGAAATACCTATATCTTTACCCATTCGGTATTCATTGACAAGTCTGTCTATTCGTGTAATAATGAGGAAGACGAAGGGGAGATTCCCCCGAAGGCTTGATGTTTGGAGGTGAAAACCATGCATGTTATTTCCGACGAATGCGTAAAATGCGGCGCTTGCGCTAGCACTTGCCCGACCGGTGCCATCGAAGAAGGCGAAACGAAATACGTTGTAACTGATTCCTGCATCGACTGCGGTGCTTGCGAATCCGCTTGTCCTACAGGCGCTATTGCAGCTGAATAATTGCTTCGGCAAAAGGCTGTCGCAGAAGGCTTTGGCCATCATGCGGCGGCCTTTTTTTATTGAATTTTCCCTGTTTCTGTGATAGGATAAAAGCACTGTAAGATGCATAATAGGAGGAGTTTGCTTTGTATGTATTAGGCATTGCCCTGGCCGTGACCGTTGTCGATCAGCTTACGAAATACGCTATCCATCAGGCCATGGTCCTTCATGAATCCATTCCGGTCATTCCGGGATTTTTTCATATTACTTATATTTTGAATCGCGGTGCTGCTTTTGGGATTTTAGAAAATCAGCAGTGGCTCTTTTTAGTCATGGCCTTGGCCTTATTCCTGCTGTATGGTCTATTCCGCAAGAAATTGCCGGCGACGCCCTGGGTCTATGGCGGGGCGGGGCTGCTTTTGGGCGGTGCCTTGGGCAATGCCCTGGATCGGACGCTCCGCGGGGCAGTAACAGATTTCTTCGATTTTCGCATCTGGCCCGTATTCAACGTTGCCGATATCGGTATCGTCGTCGGCGTCGCACTTTTGTTATGGTATAGTTGGACCCATATTTCGGATAAATGAGGATGAAGACATGGAAGAAAAGAAATTAATAGTCACAGAACAGGAACAGGGAAAGCGGCTGGACGTCTATTTGACGACGGCCCTGGATATTTCGCGCAGTTATGCCCAGCAGCTCATTCAGCGCAAGGAAGTCACTGTCAACGGTAAGGAAGCCAAGGCTAACCGCCGCCTCAACGAAGGCGATCAGGTACAGGCTGTCATCGAACTCCAGGAAGAATATAAGGTGGTCCCGCAGGACATCCCCTTGGATATCGTCTATGAAGATAAGGACATCATCGTCGTCAATAAGGCCCGCGGCATGGTCGTCCACCCGGCTGCAGGCAATCCCGACGGGACCCTGGTCAATGCTCTGCTCTATCACTGCCAGGGCGAGTTGTCGGGCATCAACGGCGTCATCCGCCCGGGTATCGTCCATCGCCTGGACAAGGATACGTCAGGCGTCATGGTTGCCGCCAAGACCGATGAAGCTCATAAGGGGCTGGCCGAACAGATTAAAGAACATTCGGCGCACCGGACGTACTGGGCCCTGGTCCACGGCAATATTTCGGAAGAACGGGGCGTCGTCGATGCCCCTATCGGCCGCCATCCCAAAGACCGGGTCAAGATGGCCGTCACCTTTAAGGGTGGCCGCGAAGCTGTGACCCATTTCAAAGTATTGAAGCGCTATGGCGATTACACCTGGGTCGAATGTAAGCTGGAAACGGGCCGGACTCATCAGATCCGCGTCCACATGGCTTATATCCACCACCCGGTCGTCAACGACCCTTTATATGGGTATAAGAAGGACGATTTCCCTATCGACGGTCAGGCCCTTCACTCGCATAGTCTCGATCTGGTCCATCCGATTACGGGGAAGGCCATGCATTTTGAAGCGCCAGCGCCGGCTGATTTCCTGGCCTGCCTGGAACGGGCGGAAAAGAAAGACTGACAGGTGGTGAGTCACATGTGGAAAGAAAAGACACTGCTCATGGACGAAAAAGCAATCGGCCGGGCTATCCGCCGCATTGCCCATGAAATCATTGAACGCAATAAAGGCCTGGACAAGACGGTACTCGTCGGTATCCATACGCGCGGCGTCCCCCTGGCTCAGCGCCTGGGCTGGGAACTGGCAGCTATCGAAGGCCGGGATGTGCCCGTGTATGATCTCGATATTTCGGCTTATCGCGACGACGACCGCAAGAGCCCCATCGCCGTCAGCGATGCCGGCAAATTCGATGCCGACGGCCAGACGGTCATCTTAGTCGACGACGTCCTGTTCACGGGACGGACGGTCCGGTCGGCCCTCAATGCCATCATGGAACTGGGGCGGCCTCAGTTCATCGAACTGGCTGTCCTCGTCGACCGGGGTCACCGGGAACTGCCGATCCGTGCCGATTATGTCGGCAAAAATGTGCCGACGTCGCGGAAGGAAGACGTGTCGGTTCAATTAAAGGAAACCGATTCGTGCGACCGCGTCGTCTTGCGGGAACAGAATTGATTTTCCCCTTATTTCTTGCTATACTTAAGTGAACATCGCACGAAGTTTTCGACCATCTTATCTGGTTATCCTGGCGTTAATGTTTGAAGATTGATGTAAATTTTTAACCATCCGCTAACAACTGACTGCTAGCCACTAACCACTTAAAAGAGCTTGTCGTACGTGCGACAAGCTCTTTTAACTATATCCTAGAAAGAAGGGGTTATCATGAAAAAAATTGTCAATGATGTCAACAACGTTGAAGAGGAAATGATTCAGGGCCTGGTCAAATCGGCACCGAAGAAGCTGCGCAAACTCGATTATGGGACCATCGTCGTCCGGGCCGACAAAAAAGAAGACAAAGTCGCCCTGGTCAGCGGCGGCGGCAGCGGCCATGAACCGGCTCATGCCGGCTACGTCGGCACGGGCATGCTCGACTGCGCCGTGGCCGGGACGGTCTTCACGTCGCCGACACCGGACCAGGTCCTGGAAGGCATCAAAGCCGTAGCGACGGATAAAGGCGTCCTCTGCGTCGTCAAGAACTATACAGGTGATGTCATGAACTTTGAAATGGCCATCGAAATGGCAGCCGATGAAGATATCAAGGCCGACTATGTCGTCGTCAATGATGACGTCGCCGTCCGGGACAGCCTGTATACGACGGGCCGCCGCGGCGTAGCCGGTACGATTTTCGTCCATAAGATCGCCGGTGCCAAAGCTAAACAGGGCGCTGAACTGCCGGAAGTCAAGGCCGTCGCCGAAAAGGTCATCGCCAACGTCCGCTCCATGGGCATGGCCATCGAACCGTGCACTGTTCCGGCTGCGGGAAAACCGGGCTTTGAACTGGCCGATGATGAAATGGAAATCGGTATCGGCATCCATGGCGAACCGGGGACGCATCGGGAAAAAATGCGTCCGGCCAATGAAATCGCCAAGATGCTCGTCGACCAGATTCTGGCGGATCTCGATTATAAAGGTCATGAAGTCGTCGTCCTCATCAACGGTATGGGCGGGACGCCGCTCATGGAACTGTACATCGTCAACAACTTCGTACAGGATTATCTCAAGGAACAGGGCATCAGCGTCTACGACACGATGGTCGGCAATTATATGACATCCATCGAAATGGCTGGTTTCTCCATCACTCTCCTGCGCCTGGATGACGAAATGAAGGCTCTCTACGATGCACCGGCCGATACGCTGGCCTGGAAAAAATAAGAGAGGATGAGTTCATTGGATACGAAACAGATGGCAGCCATCGTCGAAGGGATGGCTAAGAAAATCGAAGCAGAAAAAGAATATTTGACCGAGCTCGACAACGAAATCGGTGACGGCGACCACGGCATCAACCTGGCCCGCGGCTTTGAAGCCGTCGAAAAGAAGCTGCCTTCCCTGGCAGGCGGTGACATCGGTGCCCTGCTCAAAGGCGTCGGCATGCAGCTCGTGTCGACAGTTGGCGGCGCATCGGGCCCGCTCTACGGGACGGCCTTTATGAAAGCCGGCATGGCCTGCAAGGGCCTGACGGAAATCGACGGACCTGCTTTCGTCAAAGCCATGGAAGCCGCTGTCGACGGCATCAAGATGCGCGGCAAGGCGACAGAAGGCGAAAAGACCATGCTCGATGCCTTGTGCCCGGCACTGAAAGTCCTGCAGGATGACGTAACGGCCGGCAAATCATTGAAAGAAGCCTTGCAGGATGCAGCTCAAGCTGCGGAAAAAGGCGTAGAATACACGAAGACCATTATCGCTACCAAAGGGCGTGCCAGCTATTTAGGCGAACGCAGCCTGGGCCATCAGGATCCGGGCGCTACGTCGTCGCTCTATTTGCTGCAGGTCCTGGCTGAAATGGCCTGATCTTTAGGAGTGAAGGAAAAGATGGTAGGAATCGTATTGATTTCCCACAGCCAGAAGGCCGCTGAAGGGGCCGTTGAACTGGCCCGCATGATGGCGCCTGATGCGCCTATTGCCGCTGCCGGCGGACTCGAAGACGGCAGCCTGGGAACGAGTTTCGAGAAAATCACGGCGGCTGTCGAAGCCGTAGATCAAGGCGATGGCGTCGCCTGCATCATGGATATGGGCAGTGCCGTCATGACGGCAGAAATGGTCGCTGAAAGCCTGGACGACCGGCAGATACAGCTCCTGGACTGCCCCTTCGTCGAAGGGGCAGTCATCGCCGCCATTGAAGCAGTTGGCGGTACGCCTCTGGCTGCCATGCAGGATAAAGTAGAAGCCAGCCGGGACAGGAAGCTGTAAGGTATCATGATGAAGCGCTTCTTGAAACGCCTGCTCCTGTTCCTGGTCTGCCTGGCCGTCATCTTGGGCGGTATCGGGGCTTATATCGGAAACATGGCTTATGAAGAATTTTATGATGCTCCCTGGGACCAGCTCCTGGGCATCGAGAACCACAGCCGAGACGTGTCCACCGTCCGCCAGTGGGAAAAGGAACGGGGCTGGGAACCGGTCCGGGTCAATGGTCAGGACGGGACGATCCTGCGCGGGACGTATATCGAGAACCGTCATGATTCCCATAAGACGGTCATCCTCATCCACGGCCTCTACCAGAATCGGTCCATGTGCCTGCCTTATATGGAAGTCTATCGCCGCCTGGGCTATAATATCCTGCTCATCGACCTGCGGGGCCACGGCGAAAGCGAAGGGGCCCATACGGAATGGGGCATCCGGGAAATTGATGACCTGGCCATGTGGTGCCAGTGGCTGCGCAACCGCGATGAACAGATGAGCATCGGCCTGCACGGCGTCTCCCTCGGAGCGGCCATGGCCCTGCTGTATGCAGGCAGTGAATACGGCAAGGACCTGTCCTTTGTCGTCGCCGATAGCTCTTATGGCAATATCATCTCCCTGGGACGGGAGAAATTGTGGCAGGCTTCAGGAGATAAGCGGGCTATCTGGAGTTATGACCTCCTGGACCCCTTCTTCCAGGCTGCCATGTTCTACCATACCCACAAGACCGTGTCTTCCCTGGAACCGGCGCAGGCTGTGAAGCGGATGAAGATGCCTGTCCTCTTCCTTCACGGCAGCGACGATGCCCTGGTGCCGGTCAAGACGGCAAAGAGCCTCTATGATAATTGTACGAGCCCGAAAAAAGAACTCTATATTTTTGCTGACTCTCCTCATGCTGTCGGCATTGAAACAGACCGCAGCGATTACCTGCGCGTCGTCAGCCGTTTCATAGAAAAGGATGTCCTCAATGACTAGGAAGGCGTCGGACTATGCATTTCCGATACTTGACTATTTCCCGCCATCCTGCTATTATTAGTATAGTAAATGACCGCCGTCTACTACATGTAGTAGACGGCGGTCATGCGTTTGCTATGCGCAGTGGAGGAGGAAGATTATGAACGAACAAGAATGGCTCGGTGCAGAGAATCAGCTCGGCCTGGATATTTGGAAGAATAAATATTGCGATAACGGCGAAACCTTTGACCATTGGGTCGGCCGCATCAGTGGCGGCGATGAAGAAGTCGCCGATTTGATCAAAACCAAGAAATTTCTCTTTGGCGGCCGCATCCTGGCCAACCGGGGACTGGAATATGAAGGCAAGAAGATTACCTTGTCCAACTGTTACGTCATGACGCCGCCGGAAGACAGCATCGAAAGCATCTTCGACCGGGCCGGGAAATTGGCCCGGACCTACAGCTACGGCGGTGGCTGCGGCATCGATATTTCCCGCTTGAGTCCGAAAGGGGCGCGCATCAACAACGCGGCCAAAGAAACGAGCGGTTCTATTTCCTTTATGACCCTCTATTCCCTGGTCACGGAACTGATCGGCCAGAACGGCCGCCGCGGGGCCTTGATGATTTCCATCGACTGTGCCCATCCTGATGTCCTGGATTTCATCAAGCTCAAGACGGACCTCAATAAGGTGACTAAGGCCAATATTTCCATCCGCCTGAGCAATCAATTCATGGAAGCCGTCAAGGAACACAAACAGTTCCGCCTCCATTTCAAGCGACAGGAAACGGGGCAGGTCATTGAAAGCCTGGTCAATGCAGCCGACGTCTTCCGCCTGGTCGCAGAAACGAACTGGGACTATGCCGAACCGGGCGCCCTGTTCTGGGACCGCATCAAATCGTGGAACCTCCTGGCCCACACGCCGGAATTTTCCTTTGCCGGCGTCAATCCCTGCGCCGAAGAACCGTTGCCGGCCGGTGGCTCCTGTCTCTTGGGCAGCATGAACCTGTCCAACTTCGTCAACGATCCCTTTACGCCGAACGCTACCTTTGATTTCGATGAATTCAAGCGCTGCGTCCGCATTGCCGTCCGGGCCCTGAACGATGTCCTCGAAGAAGGCCTGCCCCTGCATCCCTTGGAAGAACAGCGGGAAAGCGTCAAAGCCTGGCGCCAGATCGGCCTGGGCATCATGGGCCTCGGCGACATGCTCATCCAGATGGGCCTGACTTATGGCAGCACAGACGCCGTCGCCTTCTGTCATGATATCGGCTTTGCCATGGCCGATACGGCTATCGCTGCGTCGGCAGAACTGGCTCATCAGCGCGGTGCCTTCGAAAAATGCCATATCGATGAAATCATGAGTACGCCTTATTTCAAAGCCAACACGACGGAAGCGACGGCCAAACTGGTCAAGGAATACGGCCTGCGCAATTCCCAGCTCCTGACCATCGCCCCGACGGGGACTTTGTCGACGATGCTCGGCATTTCCGGCGGCATCGAACCGATTTATGCGAACTTCTATGAACGCAAGACGGAATCCCTCCACGGGACGGACGTCTATTATAAGGTCTATACGCCTATTGTCGAACGCTATATGAAGAAGTACCACATCAAAGACGACGGCCAGCTTCCGGAATACTTCGTCACGGCCCTGACCCTGGATTATCATGAACGCGTCGAAATGCAGGCAGCCTGGCAGCAGCACATCGATGCGTCCATCAGTTCGACAGTCAACGTGCCCAACAGCTTTACCGTCGAAGATACGGAAGACCTCTACCTCTTGGCCTATGAAAAGGGCTGTAAGGGCCTGACCCTGTTCCGCGACGGCTGCAAGCGGGCCGGTATCCTGACGACCCATGAAGAAGAAAAACGTGTACCTACGGCTGGTGAAGGCCTGGAACGCGGTGAAATCGTCAGCATCGACGACAACGTCATCGGCAAGAAACGTAAACTCATCACGGGTTGCGGCAGCCTGCACTGCATGGCTTTCTTCGATCCCCAGACAGGGGCTCTCCTGGAAACATACCTCAGCAAGGGCTCGACAGGCGGCTGCAACAACTTTATGATCGGCTTGTCGCGCATGATTTCCATCAGTGCCCGCGCCGGCATCGATATCTATACCATCGTCGACCAGCTCAATTCGACAGGCAACTGCCCGTCCTATTCGGTGCGCCGGGCGACGCGCGGCGATACCAGCCGCGGTTCGTGCTGCCCCATGACGGTCGGCAACGCCCTGCTGGAAATGTTCGATGAAGTCCAGGAAGAACTGCATCAGACGGCATCCGTCGCCAGCGGCCATACGCCAGTCAAAAAGACGCCGGTCCGGCCGAAAGCTGAAAAGAAGGTCACAGCCGAAAGCATGCTCTGCCCCCAGTGCGGCGAACCCTTAGTCTTTGAAGGCGGCTGCAACACCTGCAAAAACTGCGGCTGGAGTAAATGTAATTAGCGTCTGATTTCGCCTCTGGTGACAGCCGTCTTGCATCATCTTGCCCCGTTTCTCTTCGTCAGCCGCTCCTCGACGTAGCTCTGCTACGCCTTGCGGGCGTCTTCCTTGAGAAACGGGGCAATCTGACGCAATCCAACTGCCCCCAGAGACGGCATCAGACTCTGGGCTGTGGGAGATTTGGAAAAGCCAATGAGTCGTGCCACTGGCTGACGCTGGCCTGGCAATCCAACTGCCCCCCAGAGACGGCATCAGACTCTGGGCTGTCTCGTGGAAAATTGGGAAAAGCCAATGAGTCGTGCCACTGGCTGACGCTGGCTTTTAGGAAATGGGCAATCCGGACTGTAGGGGTCGCCACGTGGGCGACCCGCTGGAGACTGATAGTGATAGCCCATGGCAGGATGATGGGCTGATTTATCGGCTACGAGCACGCACCTACGGCTGTTGGGGGATGATCCTGTTAAAATTTGTCTTGACAGGCAGGGCGTTTGTGTTTATAATAAACGTAATTTTACAGAAGGCGATGAAGGAGAAGCAAATTATGGGTCCTTTCAGAGAACTGCCGGGTGGTGCGAGGCAGCAGGGCTGTAAGGCGTTCCGCTCTGGAGCTGCAAATGATGAATTTGACGGGTACGCCCGATATAGCGGTACAAGTTGGCCGAAAGGCAAGTTGGGTGGCAACGCGGGAATATCGACTCTCGTCCCTTTGATGGGACGGGAGTTTTTTTATTGGTATGGCAGAAGACTTTCCCTGCGGTCTTCGCGCAGTAAGAGGTGGAAATATGAAGAGAGTGTACAATTTCAATGCAGGTCCATCGGCAATGCCTTTGGAAGTCCTCAAGGAAGTTCAGGATGAATTCCTCGATTTCAATCACACGGGGATGAGCATCGTCGAAATCAGTCATCGCAGTGCTGCCTATCAGGAAATGCAGGATGACACGGTAGCGACGCTGAAGAAGCTCCTGGCTGTTCCAGATGATTATCATATCGTCTTCATCCAGGGCGGCGGCAGTATGCAGTTCGTCATGCATGCAGCAAATTTCCTCAAGAAGCGCGGCGGTTATCTGAATACTGGGGTATGGTCCAATAAGGCCATGGAAGCCGCTTCCTTCTACGGGGAAACGTATGAAGTCGCTTCGAGCAAAGCTGATGGCTTTACGTACATCCCCAAGGCAGACCGTTTCGTCGTCAAGCCCGACACGGACTATATTTACATGACATCGAACAATACCATCCATGGGACGGAATGGCATGATTTCCCGTCTTTCGACGTTCCCTTGTTCTGTGATATGTCCAGCGATTTCCTCAGCCGTCCGGTCGATGTGAAGAATTTCGATTTCATCTATGCCGGTGTCCAGAAGAATGTCGGCCCGGCCGGCGTCGTCGTGGCCATCATCAAGGACGACTTGCTGAAGAAGGTCTGCCGTGATTTGCCGCTCATGCTGCAGTACAAGACCTATGTCGACCGCGATTCGACGTACAATACGCCGCCGGTCTTCAACATTTATTTCGTCAATAAAGTGGCCCACTGGCTCGACGATAACGGCGGACTGGCTGCCATGCATGAACGAAATAAGAAGAAAGCGGCTATCGTCTACGGTGTCATCGACGACAGCAACGGCTTCTACCGCGGCCATGCCCGCGTAGATTCGCGCAGCCTCATGAATGTCACCTTCAACCTGCCGACGAAGGAACTGGAAGCCCAGTTCGTCGCTGAAGCGGCTGATCACGACCTCATCGGTGTCAAGGGGCACCGTTCCATCGGCGGCTGCCGGGCATCGATTTACAATGCCGTTACCGAAGAAGGCTGCCAGGCTCTGGCCGATTTCATGAAAGCGTTCCAGAAAAAACATTAATGTATTACATAGGGGGAGAAGAAAATGAAGATTTTAGTCAGCGATGACGTATCGATGAAAGGCGTAGATCTCTTACGCGAAAATGGATATGAAGTAGATGTGAAGAAGAACCTCGATGAACAGGGCCTCATCGACTGCATCGGCGAATACGACGGCCTCATTACCCGTTCCATGACCCACGTCACGGAAAAGGTCATCGAAGCGGCTACGAAATTGAAGGTCATCGGCCGTGCCGGTGTCGGCGTCGACAGCATCGACTTGAAGAGTGCGACGGTACGGGGCATCGTCGTCGTCAATACGCCGACGTCCAACACCCTGGCCGCTACGGAACATACCTGCGCCATGATCATGGCCATTACCCGCCACATCCCGCAGGCCCACAATTCGCTCATGGCCGGCAACTGGGACCGCAAGACCTTTACGGGTATCCAGCTCCAGAACAAGACCATCGGCATCATCGGCGTCGGCCGCATCGGTTCGCGCATTGCCAAACGCATGCAGGCTATGGAAATGAAGACCATCGGCTATGACCCGTACATCCCGGAAGAACGGTTCAAACAGCTCGGCGTCGAACAAGTCGACTTGGATACGCTCTTCAAGCGGTCGGACTACATCACCATGCATACGCCGCTGACCAAAGAAACGCGGGGCCTCATCGGCAAGGAAGAAATCGCCAAGATGAAAGACGGCGTCCGGGTCATCAACGTATCCCGCGGGGCGGTCCTCGATATCTATGCACTGGCTGAAGCCCTCAAGAGCGGCCACGTCGCCGGCGCCGCTATCGACGTCTTCCCGACGGAACCGCTGACCAAGGACATCAACCCCTTCCTGGGCATGGATAACGTCGTCATTACGCCGCACCTCGGCGCTTCGACTGTCGAAGCTCAGATCGGCGTTTCCGTCGACGTCGCCGAAGGCGTCATGGAAGCCCTGAAAGGCGAACCCGTCGCTACAGCCGTCAACATGGCTCCTGTACCGCCCAATGTCTACAATGTCATCCATCCTTATTTCGACCTCATGGAACGCATGGGCAACCTGGCCGTTTACCTGGCCGATGCGCCGATGAAGGAAATCGAAGTCGAATACACGGGCGAACTGGCCGATACGGAAACGCGCCTGCTGACGACGGCCGTCCTCAAAGGAGCCCTCAATCCGATCCTCCAGGAATCGGTCAACTACGTCAATGCCGCCGAAGTCGCCAAGACGCGCCACATTGCCATCAAAGAAATAAACAGCCAGTCTAATGGCTATTTCGTCAACTCCGTCACTGTCCGGGTCCGCACCAATAAGGGCGAACACGCCATCGTCGGTGTCTTGTTCAACGGGACGGAAGCCAAAATCGTCCAGATCGATGAATACCGCGTCGACTTCACGCCCAAAGGCTACCTGCTCCTGGTACCGCACGTCGACCAGCCGAACATGATCGGTCAGATTTCGACTATCCTCGGCCAGGCTCATATCAACATCATGGGCATGCAGGTCGGCCGCATGACCAAATCGGGCAACAACATCATGGCCATTGCCGTCCAGGATGACATCCCCAACGACATCATGGTCAAGCTCCGCTCGATCAACGGCATCCTCGATATGAAGCTCATTCACTGCGATATTCACTAACAGGGGGAAACTATGGTACGCATCATACTCATTCGCCACGGCGAAACACAATGGAATATTGAAGGCCGTTACCAGGGCCAGGAAGACACGCACCTGAGTGAACGGGGCCTCCGCCAGGGCCATATGGTCGCCGAAGGCCTGAAGGATACGCCCATCGACGTAGCCATTTCCAGCCCCCTCGAACGGTCGTACATGACCTGCTCTTTCTGTGCGGACCTCCACGACCTGCCGGTCCTCAAGGACGACAGGCTCCTGGAAATCAACCACGGCGATTGGGAAGGGAAGCTGGCCGATGAAATCGAAGCCAAGTATCCTGAAGAATTCCACCGCTGGCATACACAGCCTCATACGGTGACCATGCCCGGCCAGGGCGGCGAATCCCTGGAAGATGTCCGCGTCCGCGCCCGCGCTGCCTTTGATGATTACGTCCGGAAGTACGACGGCAAGACGGTCCTCGTCGCCGCTCATGACGCCGTCAACAAGGCCATCATCTGCGATGTCCTGGGCCTGGATATGAGCCATTTCTGGCAGATTAAACAGGATAATACGTGTATCAACGTCTTGGAATGTCAGGACGGCGTATGGCGCCTGGTCCTGCTCAATTCTACGAATCATATGGGGTATTTGTTCAGCGGTATTGAACAGAAAGGCTTATAAGGCTATAATACGAGGGGTATAAAAGCATATTTACTGAGGAAGGAAGAAACTATCATGTTAGATACGAAATTCATCCGCGAACACGTGGAAGAAGTCAAAGAAAATATTAAGAACCGCCATGCCAAAGCCGATGTCGACGCTTTCGTCGCCTTGGACAACCAGCGCCGCGACATTCTTCAGAAAGTCGAAGCCATGAAGAACGAACGCAATACGGTCACCAAGGAAATCAGCCAGCTCAAACGCAACAAAGAAAATGCGGACGCCCAGATCGCAGCCATGAAGAAGCTCGGCGACGACATCGACGTCCTCGACAAAGAAGTCAAGAAAGTTGAAGCTGACATGCGCGCTATCCAGCTCATGATCCCCAATATGTGCCACCCCTCGGTCCCCGTTGGCAACGACGACAGCGACAACCCGGAAGTCCGCAAATGGGGCGAACCGACGAAATTCGATTTCCAGCCCCTCAATCATTGGGATGTCGGTGAAAAACTGGGTATCCTCGATTCCGAACGGGCTGCTAAAGTCACGGGTGCCCGCTTCTATTATTACATCGGCGCCGGCGCCCGCCTGGAACGCGCTGTCTACAACTTCATGCTCGACCAGCATACAGAAAAGGACGGCTACACCGAAGTCATCCCGCCGTACATCGTCAACCGCGATTCCATGACCGGTACAGGCCAGCTGCCGAAGTTCTACGAAGATATGTACAAGCTCAACGTCGAAGGCGAAGAAATGTACATGATCCCGACGGCAGAAGTACCGCTGACCAACTACTACCGCGGTGAAATCATCGACGGTGCCAAGCTGCCGGTCTACTTCACGGCCATGACGCCGTGCTTCCGTGCCGAAGCCGGTTCGGCTGGCCGCGATACGCGGGGCCTCATCCGTCAGCACCAGTTCCACAAAGTTGAAATGGTCAAATACGTTGCTCCGGAAATGAGCTATGATGAACTCGATAAACTGACCAACAACGCCGAAGATATCCTCAAGGCCCTGGGCCTGCCGTACCACGTCGTCTGCCTCTGCACGGGCGATATCGGCTTCTCCGCTGCCAAGACCTTCGACGTCGAAGTCTGGTTCCCGGCACAGGGGAAATACCGTGAAATCTCGTCGTGCTCCAATACGGAAGATTTCCAGGCACGCCGGGCCAATATCCGCTTCCGCCGCACGCCGAAATCGAAACCGGAATTCGTCCATACCCTGAATGGCTCCGGCCTGGCTGTCGGCCGTACCGTCGCCGCTATCCTGGAAAACTACCAGCAGGCTGACGGTTCCGTCATCGTACCGGAAGTCCTCCGCCCGTACATGCATTGCGACGTGATCACGAAACAGTAGTAGGGGACGCCCAAAGGGCGTCCCGCAGTTCGCATTCGCAGGCCGCCGGTCGCGTTCGTAGGGGGCTGTCGCACGAAAAATTTTGCCATCATACACGGTCCCTTTTACTTTATAGTTTGTAGTACAGAGTTTGTAGAGCTGGCTTTAAATTTTTTACCATTTGCTGCAAACTAAAAACTGCAAACTTCAAACTCGAAAAAGGCGTTCGCCTGCGATAAACGATGAACGAAAAAACTCCTGCCCCGAGGCAGGAGTTTTTTTACTCTGTCTAGAAGTAATACTATATATGTATTTCAATTATTTTTAGATAGGAGGTTCACTATGGATCGCGTATTGACCTTGGAATTTGTCCGCGTTACCGAAACGGCTGCCGTCAAGGCTGGCCGCCTCATGGGGAAGGGCGACAAGATGGGCGCTGACCAGTTGGCTGTCGATGGGATGCATTCGATTTTATCGACGGTTCCTATTGATGGGACTGTCGTCATCGGCGAAGGCGAAATGGACGAAGCGCCGATGCTCTATATCGGTGAAAAAGTCGGCGCCGGCGGCACGGAAGTCGATATCGCCGTCGACCCGCTGGAAGGGACGAACCTGACGGCGAAAGGCCAGGATGGGTCCATTGCCGTCATGGCCATCGCCCGCAAGGGGAACTTGCTCCACGCTCCGGACATGTACATGGAAAAGCTCTGTGTCGGACCGCGGGCCAAAGGCCGCATCGACCTGACCCAGCCCGTTCAGGAAAACCTGCGCCGCATCGCCGAAGGCCTGGAACGAGGCATCGACGATCTGACCGTCGTCATCCTCGACCGGCCGCGCCATCAGGAAATCATCGACGAATGCCGCAGTGCCGGCGCCCGCATCAAGCTCATCACGGACGGTGACGTCTCGCCGGCTGTCGACGCCGGTATCGAAGGGTCCGGCGTCCACGTCCTCATGGGCATCGGCGGCGCTCCGGAAGGCGTCCTGGCTGCAGCGGCCCTGAAATGCCTGGGCGGCGATATGCAGGCCCGCCTCATTCCCTATACCGACGAAGAACGGAAGCGCTGCTGGGAAATGGGCATTGATGACATCAACCGCGTCATGACCCTCGACGACCTGGTCAAAGGCGACGACTGCATCTTCTCGGCGACGGCCATTACCGATACGCCCATGATGCGAGGCGTCCAGTACTTTGGCGGCGGCGCCCGCACCATGTCCGTCGTCATGCGCTACAAGAGCGGCACGATCCGCTTCATCGACACGTTCCACCGCTTCGACAAGAAGGCCAAATGGAGTATTCATTTGTAAAAGCCGTAGTTCGCAGGCCGCAGGTTGCTGTCAGCCGTCAGCAGCTAGCGGTCAGCAGCTAGCGGTCAGCAGTTAGCGTCCCGCTTGTAGGTTGAAGAAAAATTTCCGAGTGATTTCGTCTGTAGGGGCTTGCACGTGGCAAGCCCGCTCCGGAATATGAGTGATTTTCCGGATTGGGAGAACGTAAAAAGGGCTTATCGCACGGCGACAAGCCCTTTTTTTTTTCTTCCCTTTTATGGTACAATGACTTGATAGTAATTATATGCTCATAATGGCACCTTAGGCGCCATTGCCTTTTGGCCATTTAGAATAAACTACTCGAATAGTATTAGGAGGCACCAGAATTGGAGAAACTTGTTATTCATGGTGGAAAGCCCTTACAGGGTACGGTTCGCGTCAGCGGGGCTAAAAATGCCGTGCTGCCTATCATTGTCGCATCTATGCTGGGAACGACGCAGAGTACTTTGACAGAAATCCCGAAATTAGCCGACGTACATACCGTCTGTGACGTCATCGCGTCCCTCGGCGTTCATATAGAACATCCTGAAAGAGATACACTGGTCATCGATGCCCATGAGCTGACATCGACAACGGCTCCGTATGATTTAGTGCGCCGTATGCGTGCATCTTTTTTGGTTATGGGACCTTTACTGGCCCGCAAGGGGAGGGCCCAGATTTCCCTGCCCGGCGGCTGCTCCATCGGTGCCCGTCCTATCGACCTGCACCTCAAGGCTTTTGAAGCCATGGGAGCCGTCATCAACCTGGAAAACGGAGACATCGAAGCGACGGCACCGAATGGCCTCAAAGGGGCTCAGATCTATCTCGATTTCCCCAGCGTCGGCGCTACGGAAAATATCCTCATGGCTGCATCCATGGCCGACGGTAAGACGGTCCTGGAAAATGCCGCAGAAGAACCGGAAATCGTCGATTTGGCAACGTACCTCAACAGTATGGGCGCCAACATCCGCGGTGCCGGCACCAACGTCATCCGCATCGAAGGCGTCAAGGAACTGCATGGCGCCAATCACGCCGTCATCCCCGACCGCATCGAAGCGGGTACTTTCATGGTCGGCGCGGCCATGACCCAGGGCAATGTCTTCGTAGAGAATGCCATTTCGGAACACTTGAAGCCCCTCATTTCCAAATTGAAAGAAGTCGGCGCCGAAGTCCAGGAAGAAATCGACGGCATCCGCGTCATCGGCCATGAACCGCTTCGCCCGGCCGATATCAAGACCCTGCCTTATCCCGGTTTCCCGACAGACATGCAGGCCCAGTTCATGGCCCTGACGACTATCTGCCAGGGGACGAGTGTCGTCACCGAAACGGTCTTTGAAAACCGCTTCATGCACGTCGACGAATTCAAGCGCATGGGTGCCAAGATCCGCATCGAAGGCCGCAGCGCCATCGTCGAAGGCGTCCCCAAGCTCAAAGGGGCCTCTGTCAATGCGACGGACCTGCGGGCCGGTGCTGCCTTAGTCCTGGCTGGCCTCGTCGCCGAAGGGGAAACGGAAGTCGGCTATTTATACCACATCGACCGCGGTTATGATAATCTCGTATTAAAATTACAAAGGCTAGGTGCAGACATTGTTCGCGTCAATATTGAGGAAGAAGAAAACTAAGAAAAGAGTACAGCCGAAACAGTCTCATTCGTTCTTTCTGGCCAACTGGTTCGGCAGCGATATCGCTATCGACCTGGGAACGGCCAATATCATCGTGTTCGTCAAGAACCGGGGCATTGTCGTCAATGAACCGGCCGTCATCGCCGTCGATACGATGGAAAATAAAGTCGTCGCCATCGGCCGCGAAGCCCAGGCCATGCTGGGGCGGACGCCGCGTAACATCCACGCCTACCATCCGCTGCGCAACGGCGTCATCGCCGACTACGACGCGACGGAATACATGCTGCGCTACTTCATCCGCAAGGCCATCGGCAAGGCCCTGATCTTTAAACCCCGCGTCGTCATCTGCGTCCCGTCGAGCGTCACCAACGTCGAACGGCGGGCCGTCATCGAAGCGGCCATGCAGGCCGGTGCCCGCAAGACGACGGTCATGGAAGAACCGCTGGCTGCCGCTATCGGCGCCGGTCTGGACATTGCCACGTCTAATGGTTCCATGGTCGTCGACATGGGTGGCGGGACGACGGACGTCGCCGTCCTCAGCCTGAGCGGCGTCGTCATCAGCGAATCCCTGCGCATTGGCAGCAACACTTTTGACGAAGCGATTATCCGCTATTTGGAAAAGATCAAGCACGTCGCCATCGGTCAGCACACAGCAGAAGAGCTGAAGATACTCATCGGCACGGCCATGGGCGACGGCCGGCGCATGACAGCCGATGTCCGCGGCCGCAGCACGGAAACGGGCCTGCCGACGTCGGTCGATATCGACTCGCAGGAAATCCGCCAGGCCCTGGACGAACCGATTCAGACCGTCCTCAAGACGATCGTTTCCATCCTGGAAAAGACACCGCCCGAACTGGCTGCGGACATTGCCGACCATGGCATTGTCCTTACCGGCGGCGGCCTGCTCCTGGATAGTTTCGACCGCCTCATTTCCCAGACGACAGGCATGGCCGCCTATCTCTGCGATGAACCTTTGTTGTGCGTCGCCAACGGAGCCGGTAAGGCTTTGCGGGAAATGGACCGCTTAAAAGATAGTTTTGATGATTTATAGAGTGCTCCGCAGCAGGCGGAGCTGAGAAGGAGGGAGCCGTCATGAAAAAGTTTCGCAGACTCGCCGTATTAGCTGGGTTAGCAGGTCTGATGGCTATGCCGGCCGCAGCTGCTGACGTATCGTACACGACGGTATTGAGCGGCAGCGTCGTCAGCGTAGCCCCTGTCGGTGCAGCCGTCAAAGAGGGAGATGTCCTGCTTACGGTGAATTCCCTGGCCGGTCCGATGCCGGCTGCCCGTTCTGACAAGGATGGCGTCGTCAAGACCGTCCTCGTTCAGCCGGGATCACAAGTGCAGCAAGGCGCCGTTGTCGTCGTGGTGGAAACGAAATGAGATATACCATGATGAAGAAAGTCTCCGCCTTGCGGCGTACGTTGGGCCGGGTCTGTCTGACCGCGGCCCTTTCCTGTATCCTGGCTCTTTCGGCACAGGCACAGGAGTTCATGAATGTCAGTGAAGTCCAGCCGGGGATGACGGGCTATGCCAAGACCGTCGTCCACGGTACGACTATTGATACCTTCCCCGTCGAAATCTTAGGGGTCATGAAGAACAGCGGCCCGTCAGGGGACTTGGTCCTGGCCAAGTTTTCCGGGCCCCTCATTGAAGAAACGGGTGGCATCGCTCAGGGCATGAGCGGCAGCCCGGTCTATATCAATGGCAAACTGCTCGGTGCCGTCGCTTACGGCTGGTCCTTTACCAATTCCCGCGTCGGCATGATTACGCCTATCAACGATATGATCAAGCTCTGGAATGTGCCGACGAGAGAAGAAATCCGGCCTTTCAACGCCCGCGAATCATCGCTCATCCCCATTGCGACGCCGCTCATGACGTCGGGCTTCGACAGCGTGTCGACAGCGTGGATGCAGAGCAAACTGCCGGGCTATAACTTCATGCCTGTCGATACGGCTTCGGCCAGCAGCGACAGCACGGCCCTGCCCCTGGAACCGGGCAGCAGCGTCGCCGCAGCCTTCGTCAACGGCGATATGAAGATGGGTGCCATCGGGACGGTCACTTACGTCGACAACGACCACATCGTCGCCTTTGGCCATCCCTTCCTGAAAAAGGGCAGCATCAATTATTTCATGCACAATGCCTATATCTTTACAGTCGTCAATAACCTGTCCAGTTCCTTTAAGCTGGGCTCTATCGGTGCCGAAGTGGGCAAAATCACTCAGGACCGCGGCGCCGGCATCGGCGGCCAGTATGGCTATCTGGCACCGGGCATTCCCGTCGTCATCAAGGCCAGGGATACGGACACCGACACGGCCATGACCAAGCGCGTCAAGATCATCGAAGACAATGAACTGACTCCGGTCCTGGCGGCTACGACGGTGTACAATACGGTCAATAAGACCATCGACCGCACGGGCGGCGGCACGGCGACCTTGTCGTATACCATCCGCTCTTCCAATGGCCGTGATAAAGATATTACCCGGCACAATATGTATTATTCCGAAGATAACATCAATGAAAAGAGTATCGACGAGCTCTACAATGTACTGGATATCTTGAAACACAATGAGTTCATCGACTATCCTATCCTGGACATCAACATGTCCGTCGATATCACGCAGGCCTGCAAGTCGGCGACCATCGTCGATGCGTCGGCAGCGCCTGTCGTTGTCAGCCCGGGCGATACGGTCTATTTCAAGGTCAAGCTCCACCCGTACCGCGGTGTCGATGAAGTGAAGACCATGAGCTTCACCGTCCCCAAGAACCAGCCTCTCGGCGATATGGTCCTGGAAGTGCGCGGCGGCGGCGTCATTCCTCTGCCGTACCTCATCGAAAAACAGCGCTACAACCTGACTGACGAAATCGTCCAGCGCCTGCGCCATTATAAGGATTTCAATGAACTGAAGAAGGAAATCGAAAAAGAAGATGCCAACAATGACTTGGTCATCGAAATCCTCAGCCAGGGCGTCAGCATGATCAACGAAAGCGGCACGAAAGTGAAGAAGGAAAAGATCCGCGGCAAAGAACCGGGGACCAGCGCCAAGGATGTCATCAAACCGGACAAGCACAACATCGGCGATGAAAATCCGAACGACGCCAAATCTTCCATTCCGACACCGTATATCGTCAAAGGCGACGGTCAGATCACCATCAAAGTCGTCACGCCGGAAAAACGCGACGCTTATTTGGCCAAGAACCACAACATCAACGAAGCGAAAGCCGTCATCGGTGAAGAAACCGACGGGTCCTCGCAGGATGATGAATTGGTCAAAGCCGATAAGAGCAGCGATGACAACAAGGATACAACCAAGAAAGATGACAAGGGAAGCGACAAGAAACCCGATAAAGGCCAGGATAAGAAATCGGCTGAACCGATCCGCACCGTCGATCTGGATATGTTCCACTAGCCGTTCGTAGGGGACGCCCAAAGGGCGTCCCGCAGGCCGTAGGCCGCATGTCGCAGTCAGCAGCTAGCCACTAGCCACTAACCACGAGCCACGAGCCACTAAACAGGCGCTGTCTTCATATGACAGCGCCTTTTCCCTTGCCATTTTTCGCATAAAATGCTATTATTTTAGCTGTAGAAAACTCAAATTGCAATTTTAGTTTTCCTTATTTTCTTTCTCACAATTTAGGCACAATTGAATACAGGTGTTTTACATCCATTTTTAATGATGGTATAGTAAAGTAGTATGATACTTAAAGAAAGGACGGTCTTTCATGCAGGAAATTTTGGAAGGCATCGGCAGCTTTACGCTCCGTGTCTTTGAACAAGTCGGCGTCATTGCCATCCTCTTTGGCCAGACCCTGCGTCAGCTGCCAAAGATACAACGCCGCCTGACCCTTGCCCAGATGGCTCATCTCGGCGTTAATTCCCTGCCTATCGTCAGCCTGACCCTGCTCTTTGCCGGCATGGTCATGACCTTGCAGATCGTCGATATTCTCTTGCGCTATGGCGCCCAGTCGACGCTGGGCGGCGTCATGTCCGTCGCCATGGGCCGTGAATTAGGCCCTATTTTAACTGGCGTCGTCATGGCAGGCCGCGTCGGTGCAGCCATGACGGCTGAAATCGGGACCATGAAGGTCACGGAACAGATCGATGCCCTGCGCTGTATGGCCGTCAATCCCATTGCCTATCTCGTCGTACCGCGCTTTGCAGCCTGCGTCGTCATGGTGCCTATCCTGGCCTTTTACGGCTATGTCATCGGTACGGCCGGCGGCTACGGCGTGGCCACATTGGGCGCCGGGCTCACGCATTTCACCTATGTGAATTCCATCGAACTCTTTACGGAAGTCAGCGACGTCGTCTACGGCCTCATCAAGGCCATGTTCTTCGGCGGTATCATCGCCCTCGTCGCCTGCAATGAAGGCATGCATGCCCAGAGCGGGGCCGAAGGCGTCGGCCAGGCTACGACGAAGTCCGTCGTCACGTCGATTATTTTCATCTTTATCTGCAATTATATCTTATCGGTTCTATTGTATTGAGGAGTGCTATGATCCGTCTTCGCAATGTGACCGTCGCCTATGGCGACCGGGTCATACTAGACAACATCAATTTAGATATCCATCAGGGTGAAACCCTGGCCATCCTCGGTGCCAGCGGTTCAGGCAAGAGTACCATCCTGCGCCTGATCATCGGCCTGCAGAAGCCGACGAAAGGGCAGGTCTTCTTTCACGATGAAGACATTACTACCTTTGATGAGGAACAGCTGACGGCTGTGCGCCGTCATATGGGCATGGTCTTCCAGTATTCGGCCCTCTTCGATTCCATGACTGTCGGCGAAAACGTCGCCTTTGGCCTGCGCCAGCATACGAAAGACGATGAAGCGACGATCCAGCGCATCGTTGAGGAGAAACTCCACCTTGTCGGCCTGGAAGGCATCGAGGACATGATGCCCAACGATTTATCAGGCGGCATGAAGAAGCGCGTCAGCCTGGCCAGGGCCATTGCCCTGGACCCGCAGGTCATCCTCTACGATGAACCGACAGCCGGCCTGGACCCGCTGCGCTGTATGGATATCAACCGCCTGGTCGTCAGTATGCAGAAGCAGATCCATGCGACGTCGGTCATCGTCACCCACGATATGGACTCGGCCTTCTATGTCGCTGACCGCCTGGCTTATTTACAAGACGGGCGCTTCCGGCTCATTGCCGATAAGAAGACCTTTGCCCATACAGATGATGAGGAAGTGCAGCGCTTTATCCACGGCGGGCGTCTTCCAGAAGAAAGAGGGGATAGCCTATGAAGTGGAGTGCAGAAGCGAAAGTCGGTCTGGTCACCATCGTCGGCGTTCTCTTATTTACCTTTGTCGTCCTGACCCTGGCTCATGCCGAAATCTTTGGTAAGCCCGGCTTTGTCGTCCATACGGAATTCAAGGATGCCAATGGCCTGCAAAAAGGGAATTCCGTCCGCTATGTCGGCGTCCACGTCGGTAAGGTTGAAAGTGTAAAACCGTCCCGCGATGGCGTCGATGTGGCCGTGAAACTGGAAAAAGGGACGGAAATCCCCCGCGATTCCAAAGTGACGATTACGACGGACGGCCTGCTCGGCGAAAAAATCGTGGCCATTACACCGGGGAATGACAAGAATCATCTTCTCGCTGATGGAGATTACATCGATGGCACACAGAGCAAGAACATGGATGACATGATGGATAGTGCCGGCAAGCTCATGGGCAGTGCTGACGATATGGTCAAGAATATCAATGCCATCATCGGCGATGAAAAGACGCAGGCCGCTATGCGCGGTTCCATCCAGCATATCGACGATATTACCGGCAAGACGAGCCAGATGATGGATGCCAATGCCGGCAATATCCAGCAGATTACGGCTAATATGGCAGCCATGACAGCTCAGATGAACGCGTCCATGCAGAACCTCGACGGCGATGGCGCGGCTTCAGCTAACGTCCGGGCCACGGCGGCCAACATGAAGCAGATCACCGACCGCTTCGAGATCATTGCCCAGTCGATGGAAAAGATGACGACGGATCCGCAGACCCAGGCCAATATTCAGACGACGCTGAATAATACGGCCCAGATTACAACAAAAGTGAATAAGATACTCGGCGGCGCATCGGACATCAAAGTCCAGGGCGAAGCCGGACTCTTATATAATACGACGAAGAATGAGACCAGCGGCACTGTAAATTTTAAGGTGTACCGTGGCGATACGTTCGGCCTCGTCGGGGCAGAGAACATCGGCAACGGTACGAACCTCAACTTGCAGTACGGCCGCCGCGGCCGCCTGTTCGACACGCGGGCCGGACTGATCAACGGCGACCTCGGTGCCGGCTTGGACTTCTTCCGGGACGGGCCTTTCCGCTTGTCCCTGGAAGGCTATGATCCCGATGACTGGCGCTTCCGTTTGAAAGCCCAGTACCGCCTGACGCCGGATCTCTATCTCTTCAGCCAGTTCACGCGGCCCATGAGTCGCAGTGACGGTGGCAATTATTATGGTATTAGTTACGCTTTTTAGCAGATTATAGAAATAAACGGGGGTACCCATGATGAACAACAAACTGTACAAGAAATTGGTCATCGCCATGATGATTACGACCATAAGCGCAGTCGCCGCCGCTTCGGCAGCGGATACGACGGCTTCTGTCCGTCCTGTCGACTTAGCGCAGGCCGATGCGATCCAGTCCCGCGCCAAGGCGGAACAGCAGGAAATCAAGGCTGAAAAAGCTCAGCAGAAGAAAGCCGCCAAGGCCGAAGCCAAAGCCAAGAAGGCTGCCGCCGCCGTCCGGCCCGTAGACATTACGCCGGAACTGCGCGAAGAACTGGCTCAGAAAATCGCTGACGATGCCGCCAAGAGTGCTGAAAAAGCAGCGGATAAGCGGGCGAAGAACCAGGAAATCGATCCGGTCATCGTCATCGGCCGCGTACCGACCAATGGCACGGTCGATTTGAACCTGCCCAAGACCGTTCAGATGGCCCTCGATTACAACCGGGATATCAAGAATTCCCAGTACGCCCTGAAGAGGCTGAATACGCCATTAATCAAGCCCAGGCCGGTAAGAAGCCGACTATCGACTATACCTTTGGTGCTCAGCGCAGCCGGGCTACGGATGTTGCTACATATGCAAGTTCTGCTAGTGCAGGGACAAATGGTACGGCTCGGGCACTGAGAGATATTATGCAACGTCTGCATATGGATCCCAGTGCTTATGGAAGTGGTGGCGCTAGAAGTGCCAATAGTATCAGCAATGCTTTTTCTAATGGCATTTCCGTCAACATTCCGCTGTATACCGGCGGGCTCGTTGAAGGCCAGATCGATGTCGCTAAATTAGGCAAGACCAATGCCCAAGAAGAAATCCTGCGCGTCGAACAGGCGACGAAATATTCGGCTATCCAGGGCTATTATGGCCTCCTGGCTTATCAGGAACTGCAAGGCGTCTACCATGAAGCCGTCGACAACCTCCAGGGCCACTTGGATAACGTCCAGGCTCAGTACAACGTCGGCACCAAGGCCAAGGTCGACGTCCTCTCGTCTGATGTCTCCCTGGCCAACGCCAAGACGACGGCCATTACGGCAGACAACAACGTTGCCATTGCTGAATCGAACTTGAACAACATCCTCGGCCTGCCTTTGGAAACGAAGCTCAACTTGGCCGACCATCAGCTGCCCTTCGATACGTACAACATTTCCCTCCAGGAAGCGACGGACTATGCCATGAAATATCGGCCGGAAGTCCTCCAGGCAGCCATTGCCGTCCAGGAAGCGGAACGCAACATCGACATCGCCAATGCCGGCAATAGGCCGACTGTCGCCATTACAGGCGGTAATGATTGGGCTGACAACACCTTCCCAGGCATTGATGCTAATAAGAGAAGTTGGAAAGTAGCTGCTGGCGTCACCTACAGCTTATATGACGGCGGCGCGACGAAGGCTAAAGTCAACCAGGCCAAACAGGACCTCCTCGTCGCCCGTGAAACGGAACAGAAGACCCGCGAAGCCGTCCAGCTGGAAGTCAAGCAGGCCTACCTCAACATCCGCAGTGCCGCCCAGAAGGTCGAAGAAACGCAGACTGTCGTCGACCAGGCCCGTGAAAATTATCGTATCCAGAATATCCGTTACCAGGCCGGCGTCGGCATCAACCTGGACGTCCTCGATGCCCAGCTGAGCCTCAACGAAGCCCAGGTCAACCATATCCAGGCCCTGTACGACTACAACGTCGGCATTGCCAAACTGGAACAGGTCATGGGCGTCGATGTCGAATCGGGTGTCATCCATCCGTCTTTGACGGCGACGACATATCGGGGATAAACAGGGCTTAAAGAGATGATGACAGGTTTTTAACAATTTACAAGGGAAATATCCTATTTGTCATCTATTTCTTGATTTTCCTCAACTCCATAGGTAAAATAAAGAGAGAATTGTAACGTGCAATTCTCTCTTTTTTTGTATGCGGAGCTCGATTATGAAGAAAAAATGGATGGCTGCCTGTGGCGTCACGGCCTTTTTCCTGTCAGCAGGGATTGCCCTGTGGATGGAAAAACCGGCTCTGACCCAGATGGCTGGCCAGGCGATTACGACAACTGCAAACAGTAAATTGAACGGGACCTTGTCGTTTTCTTCACTGGATATATCCCTGAACGGCCAGCTGGTCATGGCCAAGCCAGTCATTAAAGATGCACAAGGGCGGGTCGTCATCGAAGGCGATGCCGTCCGGGTCTATGTCAATCCCGGCAAGATCATGACGGCTCTAAGGCAGGGCGAAATCCTGCAGGCCCTGGATACGGCCGATGTCGACGACCCCGTCCTGCATCTTTGGCAGAATGAAGACGATGGCACGTGGAATGTGGCGTCGCTCATCAAGAAGAATCAGGGTACGACCGATGCCGGTTTCCGCGGGGCCATCAATGTTCACAACGGGACTATCGACGCCCAATTACCGGACAGCACGGTCGTCACCGGAGAAAATGTCAACGGCAGCGTGGCCTTTGCCGACTATCCGTCGCTGGCCATCGATGCGTCCATGACCGTCGATGGGCAAAAGGTGACGGCTCACGGAAGGTATGCCTCGAACCGCCAGTATGATTTCACCGTCAGCGCCGACGCCGTCAACGGGACTTATGCGTCGTCATTCATCCCGTCGTCGGCCGATGTCGTCATCCGCAGCGGGACCGTCGAAAACGTCAAAGTACGCGTCGCGGACAGCCACAACGGCTTTTTCCTGTCCGGCCAGGCCGACGTATCTGACGGCCACGTCACCGTCCAGGGCCTCGAGGTAGACGGCCTGAAAGGCCATGCGGCCCTGACGAGCAAAGATATTACCTTATCGGACGTCGAAGGCCGTGTCAACGGCCAGGACTTCCGCGTCGGCGGGACTATTGTAACCAACGGCGACACGCCGGTATTCAACCTGAACGTCGACGTTCAGGGAGCCGACGTGACGGCCTTTGCCGATTATCTGCCCGTTGCTATCAGCGGGACAGCCGGTTTCAAAGGGACGGTCTGGGGGACGGCACAGGACGTGAATGCCCGCGGTACAGCGTCTCTGCACGATATGACTTATAACGGCTATACCGTCGATAAAGCCCAGGCAGATTTGATTTACAGTCAGAACCGGCTCGATATCGATTCACTGACGGCCCAGGCCTATGGCGCTTCCCTGAGCGGGAAGGGCGTCTATGACATCCAGAGCGGTGCCTATGAAGCCGATGCCGACGTAGACGGACTGGACCTCTCGGCCGTGCCCGGCGTGCCTGTGGCCGTCATGGGGAGTCTGTCGGCGTCGCTCCACGCAGCCGGCAACAGTAAGGATAACTCGATTATGGCGACAGGCCACGTGACGGCAGGGGACCTGTCTTATAATGGCCTGACTGTCGACTCGGCAGCCGGCGATGTGGCCTATGACGGCCGCGTCATGACCTTGCGCAGCGGTCATGCTGACCTGGCAGGAGGAAGTATCGACGTCAGCGGTTCTTATGAAGTGGACAGCCAGACGCCGCACCTGTCCTTTACCGGCCATGACCTGCCCCTCGACGCCGCTTCGCCTTTCGTGTCCCTTCCCATGGATGGGACGGCCGATTTGTCCGGCCACATCGACGGGCAGCAGTGGGATGTGGCCTTTAATGCCCGCAGCGGCCAGATCAAGGGCGTCCCCTTCGACAGCATCGACGGGACGGCCCGGGGACAGGGCAGCCGCATCGAAATCCCGGCCCTCTACTGGCGCCGCGGTGATGGGACCCACACCCTGCACGGCCAGGCGGACCTGGATGCCCGGACGATACAGGCATCGCTGACGACGGCGCATATGCGCATCGAACAGCTCCTGCCGGCTATCGGCAAGGCAGACCTGCCGCTCACTGGCTGGGCCGATAATACGATTACCCTCAGCGGCAGCCTGGATAATCCGACGGCTTCCGGCTCGTTCCGCCTGACCAGCGGATCCTATGCAGGCTACCTCTATAAGAATGTCAGCGCCGATTACCGCCTGGATAATGGGACAGTCTATCTCTCGAATGGCGATATTTCTTCTTACACGGCATCCCTGGCCCTGTCCGGTTCCATCGGCGATACGCTCAATCTCGATTTGATCGGGAAGAACGTCGATATTTCCCACCTGGTACCGCAGAACAAGACGCCGCGCAGCGGATCTTTCGACGTCCAGGCCCATATCGGCGGCAGCCTGGACAATCCGACGGCAGCCGGTTCACTGACGGCGGCCAATCTGGTCATCAACCACATGGCCCTGAACAATATCCACGGCGATTTTGCCTATTATGACAATATGCTGCGCCTGACGGACCTCCATTTCGCCCAGCTCGGCGGGACGTATGACGGCAATTTATTGTATAATACGAAATCGTCTCTCCTGCGGGGCCAGGCGACGGTCGTCAACGGCGACATTGCCGGTCTGCTCAAGGTCGCGGCCCTGCCAGTACAGGATATTGCCGGCAAGCTGAATGGCCAGGTCGACATCAGCGGCACAGGTGACAACCCGACGGTCTCCATGAAGGGGACCATCAGTGACACTTCTTTCGGCGGCCAGGCCGTCGAACCGGCTGACATCGACGTCCAGATGGAAAATGGCGTCGTCACCATCAACAAGATGGCCCTGAACATCGGCAGCGGCGTCCTGGCTGCCCAGGGGACGTATGCCCTGCACGGTCCGGTGAAATTGTCCGTCGCTGCCAAGCAGTTCCCGGCCAAGGCCCTGACCGACGTTTTGGGACATAAAGACTTCGTCGTCGATGCGCCTATCGACTTTGCCGCTGACCTGAGCGGTACAGGCGATGACCTCCAGGCCGACGTATCGGCCCAGCTGGGAAGCGGCACGGCCAACGGCATTTCCTTTACGGGCGCTTATGCCCTGTTCAACATCCGCAACGGCCTGATTACTTTGCAGCAGGCCAGCGGCAGCCGCGACCCCTATAAGGTCAGCGCACACGGTACCATTCCCGTCAGCGCCTTGTCTGGCGGCAAGACCGGCGAATCCATGGACCTTTCGCTGCAGCTCGATAACGCCGGCCTCGATGTCCTGACTTTCCTGACGCCTTACGTCACCGAAGCCGACGGTCCCATCCAGGGGGCCGTCAAAATCGGCGGAACCCTGGATGCACCGACGGTCAACGGCGATATTGCCGTCAAGAACGGCACCATCAAGTTCAAGGACACGGCTTATCCCCTGGCCAACATCAATGCTGACCTGGCCTTCAAAGGCCGTTCGGCCGTCCTCAGCGGCAGCGGTACTATGGATAAGAAAGGGAAGAAGAATCCCGGCAGCATCAGCCTTGACGGCAAAGCCGCCTGGAGTGGCCGCAGCTTAGATTCGTATTCCCTGGCGGCTGATTTTTCCGGCCTCTATCTGAACTGCCCCTATTACGACGGTCCCATCACGGGCTATGTCAACGTCACGCCTGGCGACGGGCGGCCTAAAGTGAGCGGCCTCATGCAGGTCGACAATACGACTGTCGACATTCCCCTGGCTCTGGCCAGCAGCAGTGAAGGGCCCGATTTGGACCTGGATTTCACCCTGACCCTGGGCAACAAGGTCCGTCTGTACAATCTGGCTCTGTACGACTTGATGGTCAATGGATCGGTCACCTTCCAGGGCAACCTCAATCATCCCCATCCGTCGGGCCGCTTTGAAGCGACGCGGGGGACCGTCCATTATTTGGACACCAATTTCCGCGTGACCAAGGCTAAGGCCGATTTCTCACGGTATGATTCCTTCCTGCCCTATGTCGACGCTGAAGGCTTCAGCCGCGTCGGCCAGTACAATGTCATGCTGACCCTGCGCGGTCAGGCGGACAACATGGACCTCATGCTCCGCTCCGACCCGCCCCTGACGAAGCAGCAGATCGTATCGCTCATTACCCTGCGCAACAGCGGCGGCCGCCCCCAGAGCTCCCTCAGCGAGGAAGATATGGACAGCCTCCTCGGATCGGGCATCCGCATGACCCTGAACAGCCTGGGCCTTACACAGAGCCTGGAAAAGGCCTTGTCTCTGGATATGCTCACCGTCACCAACGGCTCGCTGAACCTCAATGATAAGAATACCGATGTGGGCCGCAACTATTACAACATTGAAATGGGGAAATACCTGTTCAACGACTTCATGGTCACGGCGGCCTTCGGCATCAACCACGGCGACGACCGCTTCGGCTTCATGTATGACCTGGGCAGCAAGTTCAGCGTCAACGCCTGGACGTCCGACGACGACAGTTTCATCGGCGGTGTCTATAAGTATTCGTTTTGATTCCGTATATGGGGTCATGCCGTTGCATCCGGGGATTGATGGCAGGACGCCATACATACAGGAATAACGGGAAGGAAACATGTCCTGAAGCGGGCTTGCCACGTGCAAGCCCCTACAGATGGGACACAGGCCCATCCCTGTATATGTGTGGATACGCCATTGCCTTTGTAGGGGCGCCCACGTGGGGCGCCCGTCCCTATATATGTGTGAATTCCATTTGAATGAAAAGGTGGTGAAAGGCCATGTTAGACGATTATCTGAAAGAACTACAGCACATCACCCTGCTCCAGCCCGACGAAGAACGGGCCCTGTGGCAGGCCTATAAGGACGAGGGGAATCTGGAGGCCCGCAGCCGCCTCATCGAGCAGTACCAGCCCTTGGTCTTCAAAGAGGCCATGCGCTGGCACATCCATCGCGACATCCTGTCGACGCCCTGCAGGAAGGGACACTGGGCCTCATCGAAGCCGTGGAACGCTATGATTACCGCCGTGGCGTGGCCTTCCCGCTCTTTGCCGTCCACCGCATCCGCGGGGCCATCCTGGACTATCTGAAGCGCGAAGGCGCCGTCAGCGCCGTATCCCTTGACGAACCGGATGAACGGGGCGTGACGTTGCAGGATACGCTCTGCGATGAGCGCCAGGACCCTGTCGAAGCCACGAGCCGCCAGCTGTTGCTGGAAAAGGTCGGCCACGTCTTGAAAAGGCTGCCCGAAAAGGAACAGGCCGTCGTCGAAGGCGTGTACCTGAACGACGTGGAGCAGAAGCACCTGGCCAAGAGCCTGGACGTCAGCCTGCCTTACGTCTACCGCCTGCAGAAACGGGGCATCCGCCGCGTGCGCGGCATGCTCAGCCGGTTCATCCATGAGAGCCGCCACTAAAATTTTTTTACATTTTCTTAAAATTGACCCGTTTTTAGGTGAAAATAATCGAAAAATGCTGTAAAATATAGATTATGGCATGTTTTTGCGCCTTTTTGCCGGTATAAATTCATACGGCCTTTGCCGATTTTATAAGAGTATTCGTCTAGGCAGAAAGGAGAAGGCTGTATGAAACATTCCCAACGCGATACAGTTCACCGGGTCCGGGCCGTCCGGTCCTGGCTGGAAAAGGCCGAAGCCTCGTTTGATGAAGAGTCCGATATCAAGGGCGAACTCAATCTGATGCTGGCCGAAGCGGAAATGAAGAATTTGCGCAAACACCATCCAGTCAGCAGGAACTGGCTGCGGGCCGGTGCCATGGTCACGTCCTTCTTCCTGGCGCTGGGCGGCTGGTATGCCTTCCGCCTGACCGGGCCGGAAGAACGGCCACCGGCCGTCGAGGCCGTCGTCCAGGAGACGGCGGCAGGGAATGAAGCGGACCGGGACCCGGTGGATACGGCTGCGCCTGTGGCCGAGCCGGTCCCGGCAGGCAGCGTGCAGCCCCCTGTCCAGGAAGGACCAGCACCGGTGGCAGCATCTGCGCCGCCAGCAGCTCCTGCCGGAGACGAACCGCCTGTGCAGCCAGCCGCGACGGCTGCAGCCGTACCGGAACCGCCAGCAGCGGCTCCGGTACGGGTGGCAAGGAAGGCAGTCTTGTCGGACCGCCAGATACAAGCTACTGTACAAGAAGCACGTCATACCTTGCGCGGTACAGGTATTACGAAATAGATAATGGAGGATTTTTATGAATATGCGGAAGAAAAAACTTCTCGCCCTGATGGTAACCAGTGCGATGATGACGTGCCCTGTTTGGGCTGATGATACGACAGCGGCAACAGGTTATGAGTCGTCGGGCAGCCAGACGGTTACATCTGGCTCGGCAGCTGCTCCGGCGGATGACCAGAAAACAGCTGTCAATACGGTCGTAACCTCGCCCAATGATGAAACGACAGCCGATGCCATGAAAGCGGCTAAATCGGGCCTGACGGGCTATGAAACGGCAGAAGAACTGGCCGCCATTGCGGCTGGTAAGAGTCCGGCTGCAGTTCAGCAGGAAACAGCAGAAGCCGTCCACAAGGAAAATGAAATCCTCAACCCGGCTCCTGTCGATACGACGCCGCAGATTACGGGCGACAAAGTCAGCTACATGAGCGGTACCAGCGACATGCAGTTTGATACGTCCATCCCCGGCTATCCCCTGGCCGTCATCCAGGCCGGCCAGGACGTGGTCCTGCCTTATGGGGAAGCCGTTACCGATGCCGACTTGAAACCCTATGTCGACAAGGTAGCCACTTCCGTTACGGTCGGCCCCGTACCGGAAGCCCAGATTGAACAGAAACTCCTACCGCAGCTGGCCATGCGCGTCGGCGATGCCGTCAACATGGACTACATCCGTCACGACCTCAACGTCATCGGGGCGACGGGCCTGTTCTCGACGGTCAAGCCGTCCTTTACGACTGTACCGGAAGGCGTTTCCCTGAACTATACGGTCCAGATGAATCCGGTCGTCAAGAAAATCGACATCGTCGGCAACGAATCCCTCAGTACAGGTGATTTGATGAAACTCGTCGCCACGACGCCGGGCACGACGCTCAACACCGCCGTCGTCAGCCACGACGTAGCCAATATCAACACGGCCTTTGCCAATGCCGGTTATATGATGAGCCGCGTCTCCGATGTCCGCCTCGACGACGAAGGCGTTTTGCACATTGCCATTTCTGAACCGCGCATCGAAAATATCAATCTCCGCGGCAATACCAAGACCAAGAATAAGGTCATCATGCGTGAACTGCGCATGAAGAAGGGCGATATCTTCAACAAGAACGCTGCCAGCCGCAGTATCCAACGTGTTTACAACACGGGCTATTTTGAAGACGTCAACGTCCGCCTCCTGCCGGGCCAGCGCAATCCCAAAGACGTCATCGTTGAAATCGACGTCACCGAACAGAAGACCGGTTCGGTCACCATCGGTGCCGGTTACTCTGACTCCGACGGCCTGGTCGGCATCCTCGGCCTGGCTGAAACGAACCTGCGTGGTACAGGCGATAAGGCCAATATCAGCTGGGAATTCGGCGGCAACACGGATAGCAACAAGAACTACATCTTCTCGTATACCCATCCGTACCTCAACGATGCCGGCGACTCCATCGGCTTCAGCATCTTCGACCGCGAATCGGAATACGACGATTATGATGAAAAGGGCAATTCCGTCGCTGAATATGACCGCCGGACCAATGGCTTCAACGTCACGTACGGCCGTGTCCGCAGCGAATACGTCAGCGACTACGTCACTTTGGAAACAAAGCGGACGAAATACACCGATCACGATAGCGGGTTTAACTATAGAAACGATGCAAAAGACCCTGATAATAAAGGATATGATTTTGCGGGAATGGATTACTTGGGTAAGAACTTCGGCCGCACCAATAGCCTGACCTGGTCCCACGTCTTCGATAACCGCGACAACGTCTACGACCCGACGAAAGGCAAGCGCCTGTCCTTTACGGGCACCTGGGCTGGCCACGGCATGGGCGGCGACTTCGACTACTTCAAATTCATCGCCGAAAACCGCCTGTACTATAAAGTTGGCCGGGCCCACGTCATCGCCGTCCGCCTCATGGGTGGTATCGCCACCGGTGATATGCCCTACAACGACCTGTTCACCCTCGGCGGTGCCGACAACCTGCGCGGCTATGAAGACGATGAATTCCGCGGCAACAAGATGTACGAAGCGACCGTCGAATACCGCTATCCTATTGCCAAGAAGATCCAGGGCGTCGTCTTTACCGACGTGGGCAATGCCTGGGGTGGCGTAGAAAACATCCCCTGGTACCATGAAAACAATAAACTCCATTATTCCGGTGGTATCGGCTTCCGCATCACCACGCCGATCGGGCCTATCCGCCTGGATTACGGCGTAGGCCAGGATGGCGGCAAGTTCCACTTCAGCTTTGGCGGTAAGTTCTAAGACGATGAAAGGTCGTGGATGATGAAGATCCGCACTTATTTATTGACTGTCTTTGCCGTCTGTGCTAGTCTTAGTAGTGCTACAGCAGCATCGGTAGACCAAGTGACGGTCCATGTCGCCTCCGTAGAGGAGGCGATTCCGCCATTAGTCGAGAAACGCATTGCTGCCAGCATCCAAACTGTAGGGAACCACATATTCCTCAACCACGACAGCGGGGAAATCGTCAGCCGTCATGAAGAATACGAGCGAACCGTCAACGATATCATCAACCGCGTCCTCATAGGCTATACGGTGGAATCCCTTGCCATCCATCCCGGCAGCCGGACGGACCTGGATGTGCGCATCCGCCCCTGGGGCGATACGATCCGCAAAGTCCACTTTGTTATCGACTACGGCGCTCTGCCGGCGATGGGCCAGGCCCTGGTCGATAAGGACCTGGAACACGCCGGGGATATGGCTGAGAGCCTGCTCACGGGACTGCCCGTCGATGCCCTGGATTGGGCTAACGGCGCCGTCAAGTCGGTCCTGGAGAATGAACTGGAAGACCGGGTGCCGGAATTCTATCCGCACATCGTCATCCACGGCGGGCCCGAGACAGACGTCACGGTCTATATGCTGCCCAAGCTGCCTGTCGTGCGCAACGTCCGCGTCGCCATCAAGGGCGATGATGTGCCCAAGGTCATCTTCCTCAGCGCCCGCAACCATCTGGAACGGGACTACGCCGGACTGGACGGCCTGCCTGTCGCCTTCGTTAAGCGCCATGAGCGGGACATCGCCGCAGCCTTGCAGGAAGACGTCCAGCGTCAGTGGGTCGTCAAGAACTACGGCCTTCACGTGACGCCGTCCTTGTCGCTCGGTGAGGATACGACCATCGACCTTACGTCGAAGACGGCTTTTTATGACATCCGCGGCGGAGCCTATATCGACGCCGCCCGTGACCACAGCAGCGACGAAGATACGGTCCTCATGGCCCATCTGGGCCGCAAGATCGGCAGTCATCACGAAATCTACGGCGCCGTCAAGTTCATGCCGTCTTCGCTGGACTGGAATTTCATTCCCGGCTACTTTTACCGCTTTGCCGGCAGAACACAGGCGGGATACCAGTTCGAGAGCCTCGACGACAGCCAGCACCTGTGGCTGCGCCAGCCCTTAGGCGGGCGGTGGACCTTGCGCTACGACCGGGACCTGACGCATGACGATTCCGAAGTCGGCCTGCACTATCGCGTCGATGATTATGTCGGTTTGGAATATATCGTGTCCGACCACGATGCTTGGCTCCGGATTATCGGTTATTTGTAATACAAAAGGAGAAGTTTTATTATGATGTCTGAAATAGGTAAGAAACGCAATATCAAGATTTTTTCGGCTGTTATCGCAGCTATCTTCGTCTTCAGTGTCGCCGGCCTGGCTATCATGCAGACGGGCAACCCTGTCAATGCGGCTCCGTCGAGCAACATCGGCGTCGTCGATACGAGCAAGATCATCACTCCTGATAATCAGGACGCCGTTGCGGCACAGAAACAGCTCCAGCAGGCTGGCGAAGACATGCAGAAACAGTTTGAACAGCAGTCGGCCGGCATGGACGACCAGCAGAAACAGCAGCTCTTCCAGAAGATGCAGGGCGAACTGGCTACGAAACGCCAGGAAATCTTCAAAGGCATCAAAGATAAAGTCGACACGGCTGTCAGCGATGTTGCCAAGACCAAAGGCCTCAGCCTCGTCGTCGACAAGAGCGTCGTCCTCTATGGCGGTACGGATATTACCGACCAGGTCGCTAAAGAACTGAACAAGAACTCTGGTTCCAGCAGCTCCGACAGCAGCGCCAACAGCTCCAGCAGTTCGGACAGCTCCAGCAGCAGTAACCAGTAAGGAGTCTTTATGAAACGGATATATGCGGCAGCCGGTGCCGCGGTCCTCATGGTCTGTCTCCTCGCCGGCTGGTGGTTCTTCAGCCACCGCAGCCAGCCGGCCCCGTCGACAGCTGCGACGCCGGTCTATGCCTATGCAGACCTGGAACACGTCGTCATGAGCCACCCGCGTTATAGCGAGTATCACCATTTAGAACTGGAATACAACGCTATGGTTGCCCAATATCAGTTTGAACAGTGGAACTATTCCCAGAAAGCTGCTGCCGAAGGGACGTCGGTCCAGAATTTTGCCGCTGCCGACGCCGCAGGTACGGCAGCCCTCGACCAGGAACTGCAGGCCAAAGTCGCCCTCAAGGAGAACGAGCTCAACAACCGGCTGAAACAGCGGTATGATTCGCTCGTCCAGGAAAAGAAGAAGACGACGCCTGTCATTTCCCAGGCCGACACGTTGAAAATCGTCAATCTCCAGTTGAAGCTGAAGACCCTGTCCCTGTCTAAAGAAGAACGGGCAGCGACAGAGGAACAGCTCCAAACCTTGCTCAAAGGCAGCCAGGCTGACGTCCAGGTGACCAACCGGACAGCCGATGAAATCGCGGCCCTCATGGCACCGGATAAGGCCCAGGCCAAGAAAGAGCTCGATGACTACGCCCAGCAGGTCAAGAAAGACCTGGAAGGACGCAAGGCAGACAACCAGCAGGTCTTCCAGCAGCAGCTGGGCGTCTTGCAGGACCGGCCGGAACCGGCTGTGTGGAACAAGGAATGGAAAGATAAACTCGATGCAAAAGAAAAAGAAATGAAAGATGTGAAAGACGCCATTATGGCAGATATCCGCGATAAAGCCGCCGATGTCGCCCAGGAACAGGGCTTTGAGATGATCTTCGCCAACTACGAAGGCATCGGCACGGCTACGGATGTTACCGATGATATTATTGCCAAGTTGGCATAACAGGAGGCTTTTAGCAATGAAAAAAGTTTGGAAGCGCTTAGGAATCGTCGCCGCAATGCTGGCCCTGACGGGTATGCTCGCCGGCTGTGGCGGAAAAGATAATGTAGGCGTCGTCGACATGTCGCGCGTACAGAAAGAAGCGCCCCTGGTCCAGCAGTATAAACAGAAGACCGAAGATAAACAGAAATCCATCGAAAAGGAATTGCAGGACGCACAGCAGTCCATGTCGGCTGAAGATTTCCAGAAGAAACAGCAGCAGGCCCAGCAGGAACTCAATATTTTCGGCGCCAGCATGCAGCGTCAGTTCATGTCGGACATCCAGAGCAAGTTAGGCGACATCGCCAAGGATAAAAATGTCGGCATCATCGTCGTCAAAGAAGCCGTTCCTTCCGGCGGCATCGACGTAACCGACGATTTAATTGCCAAATTGCAGTAAAAAAAGGGGTTGTATATCGTGAAGAAAACAGTACAGGAATTAGCAGTATTGCTGGGCGGCACGGTCATCGGCAAGGGTGACGCCGTCATTGAAGACGTGAAAGGCCTGGCCGAAGCCGGTCTGCAGGACATTACCTTTGCCGTCGATCCGTATACGGAATATTTGCCGCAGGTCCATGCCGGTGCCGTCATTGTCGAAAAAGAAGTTCCTGCCGGAGATAATACGCTCGTCGTCGTAGAAAATCCCCGCCTGGCTTTTTCCCAGCTCCTCGTGCTGTTTCATCCCCGCCAGTCGGTCACGCCGGGCATCCATCCGACAGCCATCATCGACGGCAGCGCCTCTATCGGCGAAGACGTAGCCATCATGCCTTATGCCGTCATCGGCAAGAACGTCGAAATCGGCAAGGGCTCGACGATTTATCCCTACGTCTTTTTAGGCGATAATGTCAAGATCGGCGAAGGTTCGGTCCTTTATCCCGGTGCCGTCATCCACGAAAACTGCGTCCTCGGAAAGAACGCCGTCATCCGGGCTCACGCCGTCATCGGCGGCGAAGGCTTCGGCTTTGCTACGGAAAAGGGCAAGCATACGCGGATCCCGCAGATCGGCAACGTCACCCTCGGCGACGATGTCGAAATCGGCGCCTGCACGTGTCTCGATAATGCAACCCTGGGTTCGACGAAAGTCGGCAGGGGGACGAAAATCGACAACCTCGTCCATCTCGGCCACAACGTCGAAATCGGTGAAGACTGTTTCCTCATCGCCCAGACGGGCATCGCTGGCAGCACCAAAGCCGGCAATCACGTCATCTTTGCCGGTCAGACCGGCTGCACTGGCCACATCACCATTGGCGACAATGCCGTCTTTGCCGGCAAATCGGGCATTACGGGCAATGTCAAGGGCAACCAGGTCTATGCCGGGTTCCCCATCCGGCCTCACATGGAATGGAGCCGTACCCAGGTCTACCTGAAACACCTGCCGGAAATGGCCAAGACCGTCAAAGCCTTGCAGAAAAAAATCGCTGAACTGGAAAAGAAATTAGAACAACAGTAAGAGGATTTGCCTATGTACACCTTTATGAAATGTCTGAGCTGGATCATCTGCCACATTCCAGAAGGCTGTCGCCGGGCCCTAGGCACCTTTTTAGGTGCCTTTTTCTGGACTTTCGTTCCCAAGAAGCGCAAGGTCCTGGCCCAGCAGCAGATTTTGGACTGCGGTCTGACCGATGATCCGGAAAAGGCCATGGCCATCGCCAAGGCCAGTACGGTCCGGTTCGGGCCCATGATCATCGAAGTCCTGTCGTATCCGCGCTATACGAAGGAGATGCTCGACGAAAAGATTACCTGGCACGGCAAGGAATACCTGGACGAACTCAAAGCCAGCGGCGAAGGGGCCGTCTTCATGGCATCCCATGCCGGCAACTGGGAACTCCTGGGAGCTGTCCTGGCCATGAATGGCTATCCCCTCATCTCCGTTGCTCAGGAACAGAACAGCAAGAGCGCCGATACCTTCATCAACGAGTACCGGGCCATGATGAAGCAGCACGTCACTTACAAGACGGGCATCCGCGACATGGTCCGCTTCCTCCGCGACGGCCACTACATCGGCCTGCTCATGGACCAGGACCCGGGCTATACCGGCATCATGGTCAAACTCTTTGGCATGGACACCCTGACGGCTGACGGACCGGCCAAGATGGCCGGCATCGCCAATTACCCCATCGTGTCGACCTTCATCCACGAAGACCGGCCGTACCACCACGTCGTCGAAGTCCTGCCGCCCATCAAGCCGTACACAGCGGACCACAAGCTCTCGAAAGAGGAAAAGAACCGCATCATGTACGAAACGACACAGGAACTCAACGACCGCCTGGAAGCCCATATCCGCAAGTATCCAGAAGACTGGTTCTGGCTGCACAATCGCTGGAAATGGACTAAACGGTATAAAATAAAACAAGCTGAAAAGGGGGCTGGCGTATGAAGGCTTATGCCATCATGCGTAGTCACTATTACTTCGTAGTTTGTAGTTCGGAGTTTGCAGTTTGTAGAAAATGGCTCTAAATTTAAAACCATTCACTAAAAACTACAAACTGCAAACTTAATACTCAAAAAGAGGCTGTCTTCAGGGACAGCCTCTTTTTTGCCTTACAATCCACGACAAATGGGGCGAAAAATGCTATGATTAAGGAAAGACATTCTTCACTTAGGAGGGACGATCGTGAATATTTTCTTATATCTCATCGCTATCATCTGTTTTGCCGTTCCCAGTTATAACTGGTTCGCTACGGGTCATCTGTCCGGGACGTTCAGTCTCGTCTTCGGCGTCTTCATCCTCTACTGGATTCACCGCCGCAATAAGAAGAAGTTCAAGCCGGAACTGGAATTTTCCAGCGGCAACGAAGAAGTGGACAAGCTGAACGACGAGCTCTTCAGCAAAGCCGTCGATGATTTCAACGCCATTGAAAAAGAAATGAAGCACGTCGATGACGACGAACTGCGGAAACAGCTGCGCAAGATGCAGGGCATTGCCAAGAATTTCCTGACCTACTTGCAGCAGCATCCGGAACGGATGAGCCTGGCCCGGCGCTTCGTCGATTATTACCAGGACCGGGCCCTGCTCCTGGTCCGCAAGTACCAGGAGCTGGAAAAGACGGGCCTTGAAGCGCAGGAAGTGCAGCAGTCGAAATGGGAGATCAAGCAGCTCCTGGATAAGTTCGACGAAGCCTATGAAGACCAGTTCTCCAAGGTCCTCAATGCCCAGCTCATGGACCTCGACGCCGAAATGAAGGTCATGAAGCAGAACATGGCCGCTGACGGCATCCAGACGGAACCGCCCAAGGTGGAACCGCAGGCCAAGCGCAGTGATGACCTGGTCGGGACGATCATCGATTTAGCCGACCAGTTCTTGAATACAAAAAGAAAGTAGGTAGATACTATGGCCGATATCAATTTGAATGACCTTTTAGAGAAAAAGCAGGCCGACAGCCAGAAAGCCCTGCCAGCCGTCGATGAAAAGCACGAAGTAGCTCATTTCAATGCCCAGGTCGAAAGCCTGACGCCGGAAGAACGGCAGCAGGTCGACACCATCAAGGATGCCATCGACCTGGTCAATTCCAACGCCATCGTCCAGTACGGCAGCGCCGCCCAGAAAAATATCGCCACCTTTTCGGACAGCGTCTTGTCGACGGTCAAGAGTACGGACCCGGCCGCAGCCGGTGACCTGCTCAACGACCTGGTCAAGCGGGTCAAGTCCTTTGAAGACGAAAACGACGAGGACCAGGGCTTCCTGGCCAGCCTGCCCGTCGTCGGCTCGCTGTTCAAGAAAAAAGAAGCCCTGACCCAGTCCTATACGACGCTGGCCGCCCAGATCGACAAGATACAGGCCGGCCTGGACAGCCAGAAAATGACCCTCATGAAGGACATTGCCATGTTCGACGGCCTCTACGATAAGAACCTGGAATACTTCAAACAGCTCCAGCTCTACATCCAGGCTGGCGAAGAAAAGATACAGGAACTGAACTTGACGACGATTCCCAAACTGGAAGCCCAGGCTCAGGTTTCAGATAATCCCATGGCCGTCCAGGTCGTCCAGGATTTCAAGAATTCCGTCAGCCGCTTTGAAAAGAAGGTCCACGACCTGAAAATCAGCAAGACCATTGCCATCCAGACGGCACCGCAGATCCGCATCATCCAGAACAACGACAAGATCCTCGTCGACCGCATCCAGAGTGCCATTTACAACACCATCCCCTTGTGGAAGAACCAGATGGTCCTGGCCCTGGGGCTGGGGCGGCAGAAAGAAGCCCTGGAAATGCAGCAGGCTGTGTCTAATACGACCAATGAACTGCTCAAGCGCAACGCCGCCATGCTCAAGCAGAATTCCCACGATACGGCCGTCGAAAATGAACGGGCCATCGTCGATATCGAAACGGTCAAGCAGGTCAATGAAGATTTGATCAGCACCATCGAAGATACGCTGCGCATCCAGCAGGAAGGACGGCAGAAGCGGCAGGCCGCCGAAGCCGAACTGGTCCAGATCGAAGACCGCCTGCGGGAAGCCCTGTTAAAAGGCGCCGGCCACAACTAGAAACTGCAAACTACAGACTACAAACTACAGACTACAAACTACGGACTATCCCTTAGAGCCAGCCGAATTTTTTGCAGGCTTCCAGGATGCCGCCCTTATCGTTGTCGCCCGTGACGTAGTCGGCATGGGCTTTCAGCTCATCCCGGCCGTTGCCCATGGCGATGGAGAAGAAGGGCTTGCGGAACATGGAAATGTCGTTCATGCCGTCGCCGAAGACGACAGCATCTTCCGGGCGGCCGCCGACGAGGTCCAGCATACGCAGGATGCCGCGGCTCTTGTCGGTCGGTTCGATGAGGTACGTGTGGTCGATGTATTCCAGGTGGGGCAGGCCGTATGTCGGCGGTTCGTCTTCGAGGCGCTGGGGCCGGGCGTACATGATTTTATAGACGGCCGTCAGATTTTCGATGGGGACCGGGCGGATGACGGTTTCCATGTAATTGCGCGGGTCGTCGTGGGGGAAATCAGCATACGGTGTATAGCGGTTGATGGTATTGTCCGTGACGACGGCCCAGGGATAGTGGCGGTCCGTCAGGTCGCGCAGCAGGGCTTTGCAGTTCTCCAGGGGCAGGCCGGTCATTTTCAGGATTTTCCCGTCCAGGGACAGGCTGTTGCCGCCATCGGCGACGACGGCCGGTATGCCGTAGCGGTCGGCAAAGGTCTGTGTATCGTGCTGCAGGCGGCCCGATGCGATGGCGATGAAATGGCCTTTCTGGACGAGGCGGCGCAGGCAGTACAGCGTGTCTGCCGGGATGATGCTGGAGATCCCCAGGCCCAGGGTCCCGTCGATATCAAAGAAAAAGTATTTTTTCGTCATGAGTCTATCCTTTCTCGGAAAATTAAGAAACTTCTTTATTATAGCATATATAAATTTCTCCCAAAATCCCCTTTTGCCATTGACAGAAGGGGTCCTTTTTTTACATAATAAAGTGAATGTCTATTTATTTTCGATCACATAAAAAGGAGCGATTTGACTAATGAGCACCATTGATACGACTTGTGTAAATGCCATTCGTGTATTGTCGGCTGACGCCATCCAGAAGGCCAACTCCGGCCATCCCGGCCTGCCCCTCGGCGCAGCCCCCATTGCATACGAACTCTGGGCAAATCACATGAACCATAACGCAAAGGACCCGAAATGGGCGAACCGCGACCGCTTTATCCTCTCGGCTGGCCACGGCTCGATGCTGTTGTATTCGCTGCTCCATTTCTACGGCTACGGCCTGACCATGGACGACATTAAACAGTTCCGTCAAGATGGCTCCTTGACACCGGGTCATCCGGAATACGGCCACACGACGGGCGTCGAAGCGACGACAGGCCCCCTCGGCGCCGGCCTGGGCATGGCTGTCGGCATGGCCATGGCAGAAGCTCACTTGGCAGCTATTTTCAATAAACCGGGTTATCCCGTCGTCGACCACTACACCTTCGCCCTCTGCGGCGACGGCTGCCTGATGGAAGGCATCTCGTCGGAAGCCTTCTCCCTGGCAGGGACACTCGGCCTTTCCAAACTCATCGTCCTCTACGATAGCAACAACATCTCTATCGAAGGCAATACGGACATCGCCTTTACGGAAAATGTCCAGGCCCGCATGGCTGCCTTCGGTTTCCAGACGATTACCGTCGAAGACGGCACGGACCTCGATGCCATCGGCAAAGCCATCGAAGAAGCCAAAGCCGACAAGGAACATCCGTCGTTCATTACCATCAAGACCCAGATCGGCTATGGCTGCCCGGCCAAACAGGGCTCGGCTGCCGCTCATGGCTCGCCGCTGGGTGAAGAAAACATCGTCGCCATGAAAGAAAACCTGGGCTGGCCGAAACCGCAGGAAACCTTCTACATCCCGGACGAAGTCTATGCTCATTATGCTGAATTGAGCCAGAAAGCCGGCGCAGCTGAAGCGGATTGGCAGAAACTCTTTGCCGACTACGCTGCCAAATTCCCGGATATGAAAGCTAAATGGGATGCTTTCCACAGCGATGTCGATGCACAGGCCCTCTTGAATGACGAAGATTTCTGGGCTTATGAAGATAAACCGCAGGCTACGCGCAGCTTGTCCGGCACGATGATCAACCGCCTGAAAGACATCATGCCTCAGCTCTTTGGCGGCAGCGCCGACCTGGCTCCGTCGAACAAGACGGAAATGAAAGGCGAAGGCTTCTTCAGCAAGACCGATTACAGCGGCCGCAACGTCCACTTCGGCGTCCGTGAACTGGCTATGGGCGCCATCACCAATGGCCTGGCCCTTCACGGCGGTATCCGTCCGTATGCCGGCACGTTCTTCGTCTTCAGCGATTACATGAAACCCATGATCCGCCTGGCTGCCCTCATGAGCCTGCCGACGACGTACGTCCTCACGCACGACAGCATCGGTGTCGGCGAAGACGGCCCGACTCACGAACCGATTGAACAGCTGGCCATGCTCCGCTCCCTTCCTAACGTCAACGTCTTCCGTCCGGCTGACGCTACGGAAACGGCTGCCGGCTGGTACCTGGCTGCGACCAGCCAGAAGACGCCGACGGCCCTCGTCCTGACCCGCCAGAACCTGCCGCAGCTCGCCGGCAGCAGCAAAGAAGCCCTGAAAGGCGCTTACGTCATCGCCGATGCCAACAAGGCCGTTCCCGATGCCATCATCATGGCCAGCGGTTCGGAAGTCGAACTGGCTGTCAGCGCTAAAGACGAACTGGCTAAAGAAGGTGTCGACGTCCGCGTCGTCAGCATGCCTTGCATGGAACTCTTTGAACAGCAGGACGAAGCCTATAAAGAACAGGTACTCCCGAAAGCTGTCCGCGCCCGCGTCGCTGTCGAAGCCGCTTCGGACTTCGGCTGGGGTAAATACGTCGGCCTCGACGGGACGACGGTTTCTATGAAATCCTTCGGTGCCTCCGCTCCGGCCGGCGTCTTGTTCAAGAAATTTGGCTTCACGACAGAAAATGTCGTAGCCGCCGTAAAGAAAGTCGTAAAATAATCGTGGTTCGTGGCTCGTAGGGAACGTCCAAAGGCGTCCCGCAGACCGCAGGTCGCAGTTAGCCGTTCGTAGGGGCCGTCCCAAAGGGCGGCCCGCCGCGTCTTTGCGGGATTCTCACATATACGGAAACGGGCGCCCCACGTGGCGCCCCTACTAGCCACTAACCCCTAGCCCCTAACCACTTAAAAGGCGCTGTCTTCATGCGACAGCGCCTTTTTCATTTGTCAAGGCTTGATTTTTCTTCTATATTTTATTATACTAGATACAAGAAGAAACCCTACTGTGTACGTAAATGGTCTCGATGTTTTGAACCAACACTTTTTACATTGGGAGTTCGGGCTCTATATCGTTAGGCAATGCCTTCACTGGACTGTCGACCCTTATAGGAGAACACCCACCTGCTTAGGCAGGCTCAAAACTCGGTTTATAAACGGCATGGTGGGGCTCTTTTCTTATTCGAGAATTTAGTTATTTCGTCCGCCGCTGAGGAGACTTGGCGGCGTTCTATTTAGTCTGGAGAGCAAACAAATGAGCGGAGACGATTTATTTTCTATGGCTGATGAACGGAGCGGCCGGGACTATGCGCCGCTGGCCGTCCGCATGCGGCCGGAATCTTTGGATGACATCTATGGACAGGACGACCTCATCGGCCCGGGCAGTTTTCTGCGGACCCTCATCGAGAAGGACACGATCCCGTCCCTTTTGTTTTACGGTCCCTCTGGCGTCGGCAAGACGACGCTGGCCCATGTCATTGCCAATGAGACGGACAGCCGTTTCGTAACCCTCAACGCCGTCACGGCCGGGACGGCGGAACTGCGCAAAGTCATCGCGGCGGCGCAGGATGCCATCCATTTATATCAAAAGCGGACGATCCTCTTCATCGACGAAATCCACCGCTTCAATAAAAGCCAGCAAGACGTCCTGTTGCCGTATGTCGAAGACGGGACGGTCATCCTCATCGGGGCGACGACGGAAAATCCTTATTTTGAAGTCAACCGCCCCTTATTGTCGCGCCTGCGCGTCATCCAGCTGAAGCCCCTGCCGGAACAGGCCGTCATGGCCGTCCTGCGGCGGGCTCTGACGGATAAAGAAAAAGGCCTGGGCTCGCTGGGCATCACGGCCAGCGATGAGATGCTGGGAACCCTGGCGCGGCTGGCCGACCGCGATGCCCGCGTCGGCCTCAACCTGCTGGAACAGGTCTGCATGGTCGTCCCGGCTGGCGGCCATATCACACACGACGCTATCGAAAAAGTAGCCGGTCATAAGGTCTATACGTATGACAAGAAAGGCGATGCCCATTACGATACGGTATCGGCTTTCATCAAGAGTATGCGTGGGTCCGACCCCGATGCGGCCCTGCACTATATGGCCCGTATGATCGACGCCGGAGAACAGCCGTCCTTCATCGCCCGCCGCCTGGTCATCTGTGCGGCTGAAGACGTAGGACTGGCCGATCCCCAGGCTCTGGTCATCGCCAATGCCGCTGCCCAGGCCGTCCAGTTCGTCGGCTGGCCGGAAGGGCGCATCATCCTGTCCGAAGCCGTCATCTACGTGGCCTGTGCGCCGAAGAGCAACAGCGCCTACATGGCTATCGATGCGGCTCTGGCCGACGTCCGCCATAAGGACTGTGGCGATGTGCCCGATTATCTACGCGACAGCCATTACAGCGGCGCCGCCGCTATGGGCCATGGCCTGACCTACCAGTACCCTCACGATTTCGATGGGGGCTGGGTGGCCCAGCAGTATCTGCCCGATGCTTTGAAAGGAGCGTCCTATTACCGGGAACGGCCCTATGGACAGGAAGGGAGCATGGCAGCTGCCTGGCATAAGCGCCGTGGCGGCAAGTAATCTATTAGTAGAAGGTGAACTGTTTTGACAAAAGGAAAGACCCGTAAAACCAGCCGCACCAAGCGGACGACTGGCACGCGTCAGAAGGCGAAGACTGCCAGGAAGGCAGGGACGTCGCCACTTTTGAAATATGAAATCATAGGTATTTGTTGTATCCTCGCAGGCGTCTTTGCGACGGCCGGCTTCATCGGCGTCGATACAGGCCGCATCGGCCACAGCGTCGACGATATCTTATCGTATATCTTCGGCCTGGGCCGGATCGTCGTCAGCCTGTCCCTCATCGTCCTGGGCCTGAAATACATCGTCATCCGCAAGGCCTGCCCAGTGTCGAAATCGTGGGCCGTCGGGACGTGGATCTATATCCTCCTCCTGGGGCTGGTCCATTTGCTGGTCATCCCGGAAGGGACGGAATTCCTGCCGCACAGCTTATCTGTCGGCGGGGGAATCGTCGGGGCCGTCATGGCCTTGGTCCTGCGGCGGTTTCTTGGATTTTTTGGAGCTGTCATGGCTATTACCGGTGCCTGCATCGTCACCTTCCTGGTCTGGAAGAATTGGTCTATTTCTAAGCCTGTGGCTGTCGTAGCCGACAAGGCCGGCCAGGAAGCGGCCAAAGTGTCGGGTAAGGCCGTCGAAGGCCTTCAGGACGCATCCCAGTCCCTGAAACAGTGGCATGAACGCCGCCGCATCTTCGATTTGCAGGCGGTTGTAGGGGACGACCCGTTAGGGCGTCCCGCTTGTGGGAATCCCGATGATTATCCCGCTGATATGGAACGCCCGGCCTCAACCATTGCCGATGCCTGCGACTTGGGCAACGGCGTCGAAGAAGTCCGCTTCGATGCCAGCCCTATCGAAGAAGACGTGCCTTACGATTGGGCCAGCGACGATTCGTATGAAGAAGTTCCGGAAACGCCGGAGGAAATGCCGGAAGACGCCCGGCCTTACAGTCAGATACATGAAACCGTCGTCGGCGATACAGTGCCGACGGCCCATGACGTACAGCCCGGCCCGGCAGCGCCGGCGGCTTCACTGGCCGGAGAAACGGATGTCCTTGGCCATGATATGGGCGACGTCAAGCCCATTGAAGTCGAAAAGAGCAGCGTCGCTGTCGAAACCAGCGAAGAAGGGAGCAGTGCCGTTCCCAAAGCGGCTGGCGAAAAGACGTACCGCCTGCCGCCGGTGAGCATGCTCAAACCGGGGCCGCAGCATATCATCGGCCTGAGCGATGAAGTCCGGGAAAATGCCCGCATCCTCCAGGAAACGCTGCAGAGCTTCAACATCGATGCCAAGATACTCAATGCCAGCCAGGGGCCGTCTATCACCCGTTACGAGCTGGAACCGGCAGCGGGCGTCAAAGTCAGCAAAATCGTCCACTTAGCCGATGATATCGCCTTGAAACTGGCCGCCACGGATATCCGCATCGAAGCGCCGATTCCCGGCAAAGCGGCCGTCGGCATCGAAGTGCCGAATAAAAAGCTGACCGGTGTCAATCTGCGCGATGTCATCGACACGGATACGTTCCGCAAGGCCGCCGGCGGCGTCCCGGTCTGCCTGGGCAAAGACATTGCCGGCAACCCCATCGTCGCCGACCTGACCAAGATGCCTCATCTCCTGGTAGCCGGCTCGACCGGGTCCGGCAAGAGTGTCTGCATCAACACCTTCATTGCCAGCATCCTCTTCAAGCAGCGGCCGGAAGACGTCAAGCTCATCCTCATCGACCCGAAGGTCGTCGAATTATCCAATTACAACGGCATCCCGCACTTGCTGACGCCAGTCGTCACGGACCCGAAGAAGGCCGCCAGCGTCCTGCGCTGGGCTGTCCGGGAAATGGACGACCGCTATAAGCGCTTCGCCATCACCCATACGCGGGATATTTCCCGCTATAATGAACTCCATCCGGAAGACACGATGCCTTTCATCGTCATCATCATCGACGAATTGGCCGACCTCATGATGATGGCCTCAGACGACGTGGAAAAGTCCATCATCCGCCTGGGCCAGAAAGCCCGTGCCTGCGGCATGCACCTCGTCCTGGCGACACAGCGGCCGTCTGTCGATGTCCTGACGGGTCTCATCAAGGCCAATGTCCCGAGCCGCATTGCCTTCGCCGTTTCCAGCCAGGTCGATTCACGGACTATCCTCGACATGGCCGGTGCAGAAAAACTGATTGGCAAGGGCGACATGCTCTTCTATCCTCTCGGTGCTTCCAAGCCTCTCCGCGTCCAGGGCGCTTTCATTTCCGATTCGGAAATCGACGAAATGGTCGAATTCATCAAGGCCCAGGGCGGTCCCAATTACGATGAAGCCGTCCAGAAGGCCCAGTCGGAAAATCCCGAAGACAGCGTCGATTTCTTTGAAGACGACCTCATGCGCCAGGCCATCGACATGGTCCTGGAAACGGGCCAGGCTTCGACGTCCATGCTCCAGCGCCGCTTCCGCGTCGGCTATACGCGGGCAGCCCGCATGATCGACATGATGGAAGCCATGCACATCGTCGGCCCCAATAACGGCAGCAAGCCCAGGGAAATCCTCATGACGGCCGACGAAGTCCAGCAGAAGTATTTGAGCTGAACCCCTGTACCCCTGGCCGTATCTGTTATATAATAAAAGGTACGATTATAGAGAATGGGGAGAGGAACAACAGTGAACGAATCGTCGATCGGAGAAGTGCTGCGACTGGCAAGAGAACAACAAGGCTGACACTACAAGACGTGTCCGATGCCCTCAATATAAAGCGGGAATACCTGGAAGCCCTGGAAAAGGACGAATACGATGCCATTCCCGGCGCCGTCTTCGTCAAGGGCTTTCTTCGCAATTACGGCATTTTCCTGGAACTGGACGGCATCGCCCTGGCCCGGGAATACAAGGAAAACGTCGAAGAACGGACGCCGCAGCCGGAAGTGCGGACCATCATGCCCGTCAAAAAGAAGAAAGTCCGCAAGGACAGCAATAAAAAGAAGAAGCAGCGTCAGGGAAAATGGCCGGAAATCACTATCATTGCCGGCATCATCATTTTCCTGCTGCTCATCATTTGGATTTTAATTTAAATAAGGAGCCATATGCGCGAGAAATTCTTAGTAACCAGCCGGGAGGACATGGAACGCCGCGGCTGGGATCAGCTCGATTTTGTCTACATCAATGGCGACGCCTATGTCGATCACCCCGGTTTTGCCGCAGCCCTCATCGGCCGCGTATTGGAAAGCCGGGGCTATCGTGTCGGTATCATTTCCCAGCCCGACTGGCATAGTGCCGAACCGTTCAAGAAATTGGGACGGCCGCGGCTGGCCGCTTTGATTACAGCCGGCAATCTCGATTCCATGCTCAATGAAAAGACGGCAGCCAAGAAATTCCGCAGCCGCGACAGCTATTCGCCAGGCGGCGAAGCCGGCCACCGGCCGGAACGGGCGACCATCGTCTATGCCAACCGCATGCGGGAAGCCTATAAGGATGTGCCCATCATCATCGGCGGCATCGAAGCCAGCCTGCGCCGCTTTGCCCACTATGATTACTGGTCCAATAAAGTGCGCCATTCCATCCTCCTGGACAGCAAGGCCGACATCCTCAGCTACGGCATGGGGGAACATTCCGTCGTCGAAATCGCCGACGCTCTGGCCGAAGGCAAGACCGTCGCCGAAATGTACGACATCCGCGGCATCTGCTACGTCACCAGCCGGCCGCCCATTTCAGATAAGACCGTCGTCTGTCCGTCTTATGAAGACGTCAAGAAGGATAAATTGACCTTTGCCAAGGCTTTCAAGATGCAGTACGAAGAACAGGATCCCTTTTACGGCAAGACTATCATCCAGCCGTCAGAGAACCGCTTCGTCGTCCAGACGCCGCCGGCCCTGCCGCTGACGACAGCCGAGATGGATGCTATCTACGAACTGCCCTTCCAGCGGCGCTGGCATCCTGATTACGACGCAGCCGGCGGCGTTCCGGCCCTGCATGAGGTCCAGTTCAGCCTGACCAGCCAGCGCGGCTGTTTCGGCCACTGCCATTTCTGCGCCATTGCCAGCCATCAGGGCCGCATCATCCAGCATCGCAGCCATGAATCACTGGTCAGGGAAACGGAGCGCATGACCCATCTGCCCGGTTTCAAAGGCTACATCCACGATGTCGGCGGCCCGACGGCGAACTTCCGCCACGTCGCCTGTGCCAAGCAGCTCACCGACGGGGCCTGCCGCAACCGCCACTGCATCGGCAGCGAAACGTGTCCGAACCTCAATACGTCCCACGACGATTATCTGAAGCTGCTGCGGGAAATACGCAGCGTCAAAGGCGTCAAGAAGGTCTTCGTCCGCTCAGGCCTGCGCTATGACTACGTCCTGGCCGACCACAACAAGGCTTTCGTCAAGGAACTCTGTCAGTACCACGTCAGCGGCCAGCTGAAAGTGGCGCCGGAACACGTCGTCAAGCACGTGACGGACCTCATGGGCAAGGCCGACGTCCATGCCTTCCTGAAGTTCAAGGACTGGTTCGATGAAGCCAACCGGGAACTGGGGAAGAAACAGTACCTCGTCCCGTATTTCATGTCCAGCCATCCCGGCTGTACCCTGAAAGATGCCGTCGCCCTGGCCGAATTCCTTCGGGATATGCATATGCAGCCGGAACAGGTACAGGACTTCATCCCGACGCCTGGAAGCCTGTCGACGGCCATGTACTATACAGGCCTCAATCCCTTGACGGGTGAAAAAGTCTACGTCGCCCGCCGGCCGGAAGAGAAACAGATGCAGCGGGCCCTGATGCAGTATAAGAACCCGGCCAATTATGATATTGTCTATAAGGCCCTGTGCCTGGCCGGCCGACGGGACCTCATCGGATACGGTCCCAAATGCCTCATCGCGCCGCGGCGCCATCAGGCAGGGAGACGGCCCGATAAGGCCGGCCGGCATGCCGCTCCGCCCCGCAGGCAGGGGAGGGGACCGGCTAAGACTAGAAAATTCAGGTGAAGCTAATGAAGAAATTCGTGCCCTTTATCGTGCTCAGCCTCTTCGTCATCCTGCTCCTGGGCCTGTGCGGGCCCATCCTGGTACAGCGCCAGCAGGAAGAAGCACAGCGGGCGTATGAAGCCGAACGCCATCTCGTCGTCTTTTCCGACTTGCCTCAGGATGTCAACGACGGCCTGGCCCAGCGCTTTTACGAACAGAAACATCTGCGCGTCCAGATCTATTCCAAGAGCGACAGCGAGATCCGCCAGTCCCTGAAGGACGACGGCGGCGTCAAGCCCGATATCCTCATCGCCTCGGAAGACGACTTGCAGTGCTCAGAAGAAAAACGGCATCTTGCAGCCCTACGCCTCACCGGTCACGGATAAAGTGCCGCCGTCCATGAAGGACCCGGAACAGCTCTGGAATGGCCTCTGGTATAACCCTATGGTCTTCGTCCTCAGCCAGGCCTATTACGAACGGCGGGGCATGCAGATCCAGTCCTGGGACGACCTGTTGACCGACCCGGGTATGGTCCTGGCTTTCCCGGACCTGGCATCCATGGATATGGCCGGCGAGTTCCTCTGTTCTTTTGTGGAAATGAGAGGCATGGAAGACAGTGAACGCTATCTGAGCTCGCTCCAGAGCCATGTAGCGGCCTATTCTAAGTCCATGTCGGTCAATGTCCGCCGCGTAGCCAGCGGCGAAGCCGATATGGGCGTCGCCGACGCGTCCGTCGCCCGGCAGTATTACAAAGACGGGGCGCCGATCTTCATCCTCTATCCTCAAGACGGCACGTCGTACTGGCTGACCGGTGCGGCTGTCACCAACTGGTGTGAAGATGGAGAATTGACCAACGCCTTCATCGACTGGCTCTATTCGCCCGATGCTATTGACGTCTTGCGGCAGAGACACATTTTTTTGAGCGAAGCCCTGCCGCCGGCCAACCCGGAAGTCGATGCCAAAGGCCGGGAGCTCGTCTTATTCCCCGTAAAAAAACAGTATTCTGATCAGGGCCGCCGCGATTTGCAGGCCTGGTGGATCAAATCAATTCGCTTCGGAAAGGAAAAGTAAAGATACATGGAAAAAATCGGATTTGTCAGCTTAGGCTGCTCCAAAAACCTTATTGATACGGAAGTCATGCTGGGCATCCTCCGCGACCGCCATATGGAGATCACAGAGGACCTGCCCCAGGCGGATATCATTATCGTCAATACGTGTACGTTCATTGAAAAAGCCAAGCAGGAATCCATTGATACGATATTGCAGGCTGCCCGCTACAAGACGGAGGGGAAATGCAAGATACTCATCGTCACGGGCTGCCTGAGCCAGCAGTATAAAGAAGATTTGATGAAGGAAATGCCGGAAATCGACGCCCTCTTGGGAACCGGTTCGTGGGACCGCATCTGGGAAGCCATCGATACGGTCAAGAAAGGGCGCAAAGCCTGCTTCATGGACGATGTCAGCCATCTCTACAACCAGAATACGAGCCGCCTGCGGACGACGCCGAAGTACAGTGCCTATGTGAAAATCGGCGAAGGCTGCAACAACGGCTGCTCGTTCTGCATCATTCCCCATGTACGGGGCAAGCTGTACAGCCGGCCCGTCGATTCCGTCGTCGCCGAAGTACAGCAGCTGGCAGCCGACGGCGTCAAGGAAGTCAACCTCATCGCCCAGGACACGACGAGCTATGGCGTCGACCTGGCCGGTCATTCCCTGTTGCCGGAACTGCTGCGCCAGCTGGTGAAGATCGACGGCATCCGCTGGATCCGCCTGTTCTATCTCTATCCCCACTACTTTACGGATGAATTGATGGACCTCATCGTCAAGGAAGAAAAAATCTGTCCCTACGTCGACTTGCCGCTCCAGCACATTTCCCAGTCCGTCTTGCAGCGCATGAACCGCCGCGATTCCGAAGCCGATGTGCGCAGCCTCATGAAGAAGCTCTGCAGTCACGGCCGCAAGCTGACCCTGCGCTCGACGTTCATCGTCGGCTTCCCTGGCGAAACGGAAGAAGAATTCCAGGAACTCTGTGATTTCGTCAAGGAAACGGAATTCGACGATGTCGGCGTCTTCACCTATTCCCGCGAAGACGGCACGCCGGCAGCCCTCATGGACGGCCAGATTCCGGAAGAAGTCAAGGAAGAACGGTATCATCAGCTCATGGCCATCCAGGCCAAGGTATCGGAAATCCGCAATCAGGAACTGGAAGGCTCTGTCCATACGATGCTCGTCGAAAGAGTAGAAGAAGAAAAGGGTATCCGCCAGGCTGTCGGGCGCATTGAAATCCAGGCTCCCGACGTCGATGGCCTGACCTATCTGGAAGACGCCCAGGATGTACAGCCTGGCGATATGATTCCCGTCCGCATCGCCCAGGGCTTTGCCTATGACCTCGTAGCGGAACGGATGGATTAACCGAGGTGATCGCTTATGTTCGTGGAACTGGTTACGACAGGTTCCGAATTACTGTTAGGTGAAATTACCAATTATAACTCAGCTTACTTGTCGAGGAAACTCAATGAAATCGGCTATTCTGTCATCTATCATACGACGGTCGGCGACAACCCGCGGCGCATGGAAGAAGCCTGAAGACGGCCCTGTCCCGCGTCGACATGGTCATCACCACAGGCGGCCTCGGGCCGACCCAGGGCGATATGACCAAGATCATCGGCGCCCGCCTCATGGGAATGCCTCTCGTTTATAATGAAACCATCGCCGAATCGGTCCGCCAATGGGTCCTCGTCCATCACGGCAGCACGGCCATGACGGAAAACCAGAAGCGCCAGGCCATGGTCCCACAGGGCACCGTCCTCTTCGATAACGGCGCCGGTACGGCACCGGGTGTGGCCATGCAGCAAGGCGGCAAGACCCTGGTCCACCTGCCGGGACCGCCAACGGAAATGCGCTGGATGTATGAAAACCGCCTGAAACCGTGGCTGCTCCAGACTTTTGGCAGCCAGGGCTGCATCGCTTCGCGCTATATCAAAATCTATGACATGGGCGAAGCCTTCATCGAAGAGAAACTCATGGACCTGGTCAAGGAGCAATCGAATCCGACCCTGGCCATGTATGCCCGGCCAGGCTTCGTCGAAGTCCGCCTGACGGCCCGGGCTGACCGGGAAGATCAGGCGCGGTCCCTGCTGGCTCCCCTGGAAGGGGAAGTCCGCCGCCGGCTGGCTGGCCAGATTGTCAGCTTCGACGACGATACCATGGCCCATGTCCTGGGTCAGCTCGTTCGCGACAGCGGCTATTCCGTCAGCGCTGCCGAATCGTGTACCGGCGGCCTGGTGGGCTCACTCATCACCGATGTGCCGGGCGCCTCCGATTACTTCCGCGGCTCGGCCGGGACGTACTGCAATGAAATGAAAGAAAAGATACTCGGCGTTTCTCACGATACGCTGGAACGCTATACGGCCGTCAGCGCACAGACGGCTGCTGAAATGGCCGAAGGCAGCCGCCGCCTGTACGGGACGGACCTGGCCGTCAGTACGACGGGCATTGCCGGCCCCGGCGGCGGCACGCCGGACCAGCCCGTCGGCCTGGTCTATACGGGTATCAGCGGTCCCTGGGGGACCGTGACCCACCGCAACGTCTATCACGGCGGCCGGGTCGAAGTCAAACAGCGGGCTGCCCTGCGGGCCGTCTATTACTTAGTCCACTATATAGTGACACATACAAAGAAAGCATAGTTAGGAGGAGACAATTTGGACGCAAAACAGACAGCACTTGAAAATGCAATGCGCAAGATTGAAAAGGATTTCGGCAAAGGCGCCATCATGCGCCTCGGCGACGTCGCCGACAAGATGAACCTGGAAGTCATCTCATCGGGTTCCCTGGCCGTCGACCTGGCCGTCGGCGTCGGCGGTTATCCCCGCGGCCGCGTCATCGAAATCTACGGTCCTGAATCGTCAGGCAAGACGACCCTGGCCCTGCATGCCATCGCCTCGGCCCAGAAGAGCGGCGGCATTGCCGCTTTCATCGATGCCGAACACGCCCTGGATCCGGTCTATGCCCGCCACCTCGGCGTCGACACGAATGAACTGCTCATTTCCCAGCCCGATAATGGCGAACAGGCCTTGGAAATCACGGAAGAACTCGTCCGCAGCGGCGCCGTCGACATCATCGTCGTCGACTCCGTAGCCGCCCTGGTCCCGAAAGCGGAAATCGAAGGGGAAATGGGCGATTCCCACGTCGGTCTCCAGGCCCGCCTCATGAGCCAGGCCCTGCGCAAACTGACGGGCATCATTTCCAAGTCCAAAACCATCGTCATCTTCATCAACCAGCTCCGCGAAAAAGTCGGCGTCATGTTCGGCAACCCGGAAACGACGACTGGCGGCCGGGCCCTGAAATTCTACGCTTCAATCCGCATGGAAATCCGCAAGGGCGAAGCCATCAAGTCCGGCGGCGATGTCATCGGCAACCGGGCGCGGGTCAAAGTCGTCAAGAATAAAGTGGCTCCACCTTTCAAGCACTGCGAATTCGACATCATGTACGGCACGGGCATTTCCCGCGAAGGCACGGTCCTCGACCTGGGTACATCTATGGATATCATCGAAAAGAGCGGCACCTGGTATTCCTATAAGGGTGAACGCCTGGGCCAGGGGAAGGAAAACGTCAAGATTTTCATGAAGGAACATCCGGAAATCACGGACGAAGTGGAAAAGATCATCCGCGATACCCTGGCAGCAGAACCGGAAAAATTCGACGAAGCCATGGAAGAAGAAGATACGGCGTCCCTGGATGCGGCGGATACAACTGCTGAAAACAGCGACGAAGCCTAAATGGATTATCGCGAAGCTTATGAAAAAGCCTTGCAGCTCCTCAACGTCCGCTTTCTCAGCGAAGGGGAGCTGAAGGCCAAGCTGCGCCGCCGCGGTGTTGACGACGACGTCCTCAAGGACGTCGTGGCTGCTCTGGAAGGGGAACACTTCCTCGACGACCAGCGCCTGGCCCGTGACGTGTACCGCTATTATGCCCGCAAAGGGCAGTACGGCCACTTGTATATCGTCAACCGCCTGCGCCGCCGCTGCCTGCCCGTACCGGAAGACGTCGAGCGGCCCGATGAATACGCCCTGGCCGGGAACCTGGTGAAGCGCAAGTTCTCTTATCGTGCCGATGAAGCCCGCAAGGCGGCCCGTTTTTTACAGTACCGCGGCTTTTCGCCCTCAGTCATACGGGACGTCCTGGAAGATTTTACGGTCCATTGATACGTTAATCTTGACTAAGTCTATCTTGACATTGATATAAAAAAAATTTACAATTAAGAGAGCCGGTTTGATACACTGGTCTATATTTTGCATAATTGTAGGTTTTTTGAACATGAAGTAAATTTTACATACTCATAAAAAAAGCCGGACTGCGAGTTCGGCTTTTTTTTGTGAAAGGGGAGGTGAATCCATTACTATGCTAACGATTATTGCTGCAGCAGTCGCCTGCGGTCTCATCGGCGGCGGCACGGGCTATATTTACCGTAAGAAGATCGCCGAAGGCAAGATCGGCCAGGCCGAAGTCGAAGCACAGCGCATCATTGCCACGGCCCAGCAGAACGCAGAAGCCCGTAAGAAGGAACTCGTCCTGGAAGGGAAGGAAGAAGTCCACAAGATGCGCAACGACGCGGAACAGGAACACAAGGAACGCCGCAATGAATTGCAGCGTTTTGAACGGCGCCTGTTGCAGAAAGAAGAACATTTGGACAAGAAATCTGATTCCATGGAAAAGAAGGAAGATGCCCTGCAGCGTAAGGAAGATGAAGTGACGCGGATGCAGGAAAAAATCGAAGCCCTTCATGAACAGAAGATGGCTGAACTGGAACGGATTTCCGGCTTGACATATGAAGATGCCAAGGAATTGCTCCTGAACAACGTCCAGACCGAAGTGAAGCACGAAACGGCGCAGATGATCAAGAACCTGGAAGACCAGGCCAAGGAAGAAGCCGAAGGCAAGGCCCGGGAAATTATTTCCATGGCCATCCAGCGCTGTGCTGCTGACCACGTCGCCGAAACGACAGTATCTGTCGTTTCCCTGCCGAACGATGAAATGAAAGGCCGCATCATCGGCCGTGAAGGACGCAATATCCGGGCTATTGAAACGCTGACCGGCGTCGATCTCATCATCGACGATACGCCGGAAGCGGTCATCTTGTCGTGCTTTGATCCCATACGCCGTGAAATCGCCCGCATTGCTCTGGAAAAACTGATTGCCGATGGCCGTATCCATCCGGCACGCATTGAAGAAATGGTCGAAAAGGCCCGCAAAGAAGTCAATCAGAAGATCCGCGAAGCTGGCGAACAGGCGACGTATGAAACGGGCGTTCACGGTCTGCATCCTGAACTCATCAAAATCCTCGGCCGCCTGCGTTATCGTACCAGTTATGGCCAGAATGTCCTGCGCCATTCCATCGAAGTCTCTCAGCTGGCCGGCATCATGGCCGCTGAACTGGGCGTCGATGAAAACCTGGCCAAACGGGCCGGGCTCATCCACGATATCGGCAAGGCCCTGGACCACGAACTGGAAGGGACTCACGTTTCGATCGGTACGGAAATCGCCAAGAAATACGGCGAATCCAAGCTGGTCGTCAACTGCATCGCTGCCCATCACGGCGATGAAGAAGCGCACAGCGTCGAAGCCGTCCTGGTGTCGGCGGCAGATGCCGTATCGGCTGCCCGTCCGGGTGCCCGCCGGGAAACGCTGGAAAACTATCTGAAACGCCTGACGAAACTCGAAGAAATCGCCGAATCTTTCGATGGCGTCGAAGACTGCTTCGCCATCCAGGCCGGCCGCGAAATCCGCGTCATGGTCAAGCCGGACAAGCTGGATGAATCGGACTGTGTCCTGCTGGTCCACGACATCGTCAAACGCATCGAAGCGGAACTGGAATACCCAGGTCAGATCAAAGTCGTCATCATCCGCGAAACGCGGATGGTGGATTATGCAAAATAACCTTTTTTGAATTCATCAGGACGCCCGGTGATGGCTTCGGCCATGACGGGCGTCTTTTTCATTCCTACAAAAAAAAGTTTGAAAAAAATAAAAAAAAAGTACTTGCCAAAACATCCTTCTTGTAGTAGAATAGTTTTTGTTCGAGGCACTAAGAAATACCGAAACAACCTCGAAAGAACGAAAGAAAGTGGCCCCGTGGTGTAGCGGTTTAACATGTCGCCCTGTCACGGCGAAGATCGTCAGTTCAAATCTGATCGGGGTCGCCAATTGCTCAGGTAGCTCAGTCGGTAGAGCAGGGGACTGAAAATCCCCGTGTCGGCGGTTCAATTCCGTCCCTGAGCACCACAAATGCGGAAGTAGCTCAGTGGTAGAGCATCACCTTGCCAAGGTGGGGGTCGCGAGTTCGAGTCTCGTTTTCCGCTCCATATATGGCGGCATAGCCAAGCGGTAAGGCAGAGGTCTGCAAAACCTTCATCCCCAGTTCGATTCTGGGTGCCGCCTCCATATTTTCATCTTTCGTCATGCCGAGGTGGCGGAACTGGCAGACGCAACGGACTTAAAATCCGTCGGATAGAGATATCCGTACCGGTTCGATTCCGGTCCCCGGCACCAAAAAAACAACGAGCGTGTGAGCGGCGTTGGCCGTGGCCGACGAGTCCCTTGCAAAAGAAAGGAGCTGTCTTAGGACAGCTCCTTTTCGCAGTCCAGTGAAATTCACATTCATGGGAAAATGAGTTATAATGAATCATGACAGAATACAAGTATAAAGTATCGGATTTTGAAGGTCCCCTGGACCTGCTGCTCTATCTCATCGAAAAGAACAAAGTCGATATTTATAACATACCTATCGTCGAGATTACAGACCAGTTCAACGCCTACGTAGCGGACATCGACACATTCGATGTCGATTATGCCAGCAAGTTCTTCGTCATGGCAGCGACGCTGTTGCAGATCAAATCGCGCCTGCTGCTGCCTAAGCAGCCGAAACTGGCTGAAGAGGAGGAAGAAGACCCGCAGGAAGCGCTGGTCCGCCAGCTCGTCGAATATAAAAAGATGAAAGCCCTGTCCCAGGCTATGGGACAGTTGTGGGATGCCCGCAGCCTCATGCTGGGGCGCCTGCCGACGGCCATGCCCTATGAGGCCCGCTTTGCCGGCCACATCGACACAGAGGCCCTCTACCAGGCGTTCCACAAGGTCTGCCAGGCCCTTCCCGAGCCGACAGCCGTAGAAATTCGCATACAGAAGGAAATCTACAGCGTCGAAGAGTGCATGCGCCGCGTCACGTACGCCCTGCGCCGTGCCCAGGGGACGATGGCCGTCGACGCCATATTCCGGACCTGCCGGTCCCGGGTCGAACTGGTCGTCACCTTCCTGGCCGTCCTGGAACTGCTGAAAGTTGGCCAGTGCGCTACTGTTGCTGAAGGAGAGGATGGGAATACCATTGCCTTACGATACACGCCAAACTGATACCATCGAGCCTACGGCTCTGCTGGAAGCTCTGCTCTTTCTGAGCGGCGACCCCATGACGGTGACGGCCATCTGCGCCCATACGGGCTGGACCCAGGCCGAAACGGAAGCGACGGCAGACCGCCTGCAGCACCTGCTCAGCAGCCAGCGGCGGGGTATCGTCCTCATCCGCGTCGCCGGCGGCTTTCAGCTGGTCACGCGGCCGGACCTCCACGATGCCCTGCAATGGGTCCGGACGGGGACGACGGAGTTGTCCTCTATGGCACTGGAAGTATTGGCCATCGTCGCCTTCAAACAGCCCATTACGCGGGCTGAAATCGAAAAGCTGCGCGGTGTCTCGTCAGAACGGGTCCTGACGTCGCTGGTCCAGCAGGGCCTCGTCGTCGAACTGGGGCGCAAGGACAGCCCAGGGCGGCCGATTTTATACGGCACGTCTGCTTATTTTTTAGAATGTATCGGCATGGATTCCCTGGCCGATTTAGCCGGCCGCATGCCGGCAGATATTACGGAGGATGCAACTGATGGAAGAACGGTTACAGAAAGTGATGAGTAACTGCGGTGTCGCTTCGCGGCGCGCTTCGGAAAAGATGATATTAGAAGGGCGCGTCCGCGTCAACGGCGTCATCGTCCGCGAACTGGGGACGAAAGTCGACCCCGACAAGGACCGCATTGCCGTCGACGGCAAGACCCTGGAAGCGCAGCCGAAGCATTATTATCTGTTCAACAAGCCCAAGGGCGTCATCACCACGTCGAGCGATGACCAGGGCCGGGCGACGGTCATGGACTATTTCAGGAAGGAAAAGGACCGCATCTACGCCGTCGGCCGCCTGGACCAGAATACGGAAGGCCTGCTGATCATGACCAATGACGGTGAACTGGCCAACATCCTCATGCATCCCAGCCGCCTCGTCGACAAGACTTATGAAGTCAAGGTCAAAGGGCGCATTGCCGATTCGGTCCTGCAGCACCTGGCAGACGGCGTCGAGCTGAAGGACGGCATGACGGCCCCGGCCGATGTCTACTATATTGGCTATGACCCGAAGACGAACCTGACCAGTGTGGAAATCACCATCCACGAAGGACGCAACCGCCAGGTCCGCCGCATGTTCGAGTTCTTCGGCTACCAGGTCCACAACCTGCGCCGCGTCCAGTACGCCTTCCTGACCCTGAGCGGCGTCAAGCGCGGGGCCTATCGCAAGCTGACCCGCGAAGAAGTGGCGGAACTCTACAAATATAAATAAACAGGAGTGCTTATGAAGGAAATACTCGTCATCGGTGCCGGTGCGGCCGGCATTATGGCTGCGCTGGCCGCGGCAGAAGCCGGGGCCAGGGTACACTTATTTGAAAAAAATGATATCGTCGGCAAGAAGATGGGCATTACCGGCAAGGGCCGCTGCAATCTGACCAATTCGTGCAGCATGGCCGATTTCATCGCCCATACGCCGGGCCACGGCAAATTCCTCTACAGTGCGTATGAACAATTTACCAATCAGGATCTGCTGGATAAATTGCATACCTGGGGCCTGGCTACCAAGGAGGAACGGGGCGGCCGCATCTTCCCCCAGTCGGACAGTGCCATCGAAGTGCGCAAGCTCTTCTATCGCAAGCTCTGCCAGAAGGGCGTCGACCTCCATCTGAGCAACGCCGTCCACGCCGTCAAGGCCTGGGGCAGCCGCATGGTCGTCAGTGCGGCGTCGGGGAATTACGAAGGCGACGCCTGTATCATCACGACGGGCGGCATGTCCTATCCCGTGACCGGTTCGACAGGCGACGGCTACGGCTTTGCCCGCAGCCTGGGACACAGCGTGACGGAGCTGAAACCGTCGCTCATTCCCTTTACGACGGAAGAAACCTGGCCTCACACCCTGTCGGGCCTGTCCCTGCGCAATGTCGAAGCGTCGCTGTGGAAGCGGGGCAAGAAAGCTGCCTCTCATTTCGGCGAGATGCTCTTCACTCATTTCGGCGTGTCCGGGCCGATCATCCTCATGCTCAGTACCGAGGCGGCCCATAAGAAGTCCTGCGTTTTTCCCATGCAGCTGCGCATCGACCTCAAACCGGCTTTGTCCAAGGAAAAGCTCGACGCCCGGCTGCGGCGGGATTTCGAGAAATACATCCGCAAAGAAGCCGCCAATGGGCTGAAGGACCTCCTGCCGCAGCGGCTCATCCCCATCGTCCTCGACCAGGCCGGCATCGCCGCTGCCTGTCCGGTCAACCAGATTTCCCGGGAACAGCGGCAGGACCTGGTCGATACCCTCAAGGCCCTGAGCACTGCCAGC
>NZ_APHY01000001.1 GCF_000417505.1 Megasphaera sp. NM10 | reverse complement strand
TCAGGCAGAATCTGTTATTCATGCCGTGACGGAAACCGTTAAAGCATGCGGCGTTCCAGCCATTATCAATTCAGATCAAGGCAGCCAGTTTACCAGTGATGATTACAAGAATCTGCTTCGTAACCTCAATATCCGTCAAAGTATGGACGGCAGGAGCCGCTGGGCAGACAACATCATGATTGAACGTTGGTTCCGTAGCCTCAAAACGGAGCAGCTCTATCCGAACGAATATCGCACCCCAAGAGAGCTTCGACGTCTGATTAACCAATACGTAGATGATTACAACAACATACGGCCCCACGAGGCATTAGGCTACAAGGTTCCCAACGAGTTTTACTTTGCTTGCTTCGCTGCTTAGAATAATTCTGCTTACTGCCACTCTTAAAATTTTAGAACGTGGTCTTGACAAGGGGCCCATTATAAAATACTTTCAGCATAGCCGGATCGCGCTGGTCCAATAAATCCGCTAATCGCTCTTCATGGACAGCCCGTAAAAATTCATAAAAAGATAGCGGATACAATTGCATTGTCGTCACTTTTCCAACAGGGAATGAAATACCTTTATGCAGAGCAATCCCTAATAAAGAGCCGGCAGCTATTACAGGGTACTCCGGTGCATTTTCACAAAAATACTTTAACGCAGAAATCGCTTGTGGCGCTTCCTGGACTTCATCTAAGATGATCAAAGTTTCTTGAGGCCGGATACTTTCACCAGTTTCTACCTGAAAAGCTAATAAAATGCGACGGATATCATAATCTTGTTCAAAAATCTGCTGCATCCGTGGATTATTATCGAAGTTGATGTACACTATATTCTGAAAATATCGGCGTCCGAACTCTTTCATGAGCCAAGTCTTGCCAACTTGGCGAGCGCCTTTCAAAATCAACGGTTTCCGACGAGGCGCCGTTTTCCACTTTACCAATGATTTCATTAATTCTCTTTCCAAGATTCCACCCCCTAAACAGAAAATCTTTTCCTTATTATAACATTTTTTCGCGCGACTTTTGCGTCTATCTCTACATTTTTATGCGCGACTTTCGCGGTATTCACCACATTTTTCCGCACGACTTTTCATTCTTGCATAAAAAAATTCCCCGATGCTATCGAAATAGTGGACAGCATCAGGGGATTTTATATGTTATCAAGGAAATCAACCTCTCAGACCGCCTCAGGCGGTCAGCTCTCCTATGAGGAGAGCCTTTTTAGAAGCCCGCTTTGGATAGTTCGTCTTTCATGGCCCGGCGGTTCCGGTAGGTTTCCCGCCATTCTTGGGCAATTTTGCGGGCCAGGTGCAGGCCTTCGGGATAGGTGCTGAGTTTTTTCAGGTAAAAGATGCAGTTCCGATATTGAGCGCGGCTATTCAGGCCAGGCATGGTCTTTTTCACATAGTCTGCATAGTAATCCCGGATTTCATTGCCGTATTTGTTCTTCAATACGTCTGCATATTGATCTACGTCATAGGGATTCAAATTTTCCTGCAAATCGGCCCAGAGTTCGTCGACCATTTTTTCTTCTGCCCAAAAGCGTTGACGCAGATATCGGCAAGACGGCAGCTGAAGGATTTTTGTTTTCAGTGTATTCCATTCGTCCGCATCGCAGCAGGCCTTCAAGGCTGAGACTTGCTCCAAATCATCCTGGTTGAAATGCTGAATATTTTCCCATAAAGCCTGTTTGTATCCCTCATCGTCTCCCAATGCTTGGTAGGCATGAATGAGCTTGGTGCTGTAATCCTGCTGGCAATAATCCTTATCGTCATCGATGGCCTGAGAATCACGGAGCAGTTTGACGGCTCTTTGGTAATCATTGTCTTTAAACGCATCGGAAATCAGCATGTTCCGTACCTGTCTGTTTTCATAATGGGCCTGGATATATTGCTCAATATCGGTTTGCGGATAGCCTAATTGCTGCATCGTATGAATCCGCATGACCAGATTGGTGCCATAGGTATAGCCGTAATTCCAGTCGTTGGGGTCGGATTTCGCCGATTCATGATGCTCGATTTCCGCATCCAGCCGTGCAAGCTTCCATTTCAAGGACGCCGGGTCATCAAAATCATTGTACAGCACCTCTTCGTAATAGCCGTATAGCTCATTGCCCTTGTTTTTGATTGCATCCATCTGCTGTATAAACCATTGATGCAGCTTCGGCACGTCTTCCGGTTTGGCATGACCAATGATATCGGCCCAGTAAGTTCGACATTCATCCAGACAGAGCTGCTGGTCATCTTCATCTTCAAAAGATATATCCGCCACATTGGCCGCCATGATATTGACCAGTTCCAACGCTTCCATCGTACAGGAGCGCTTAATCAGCGGCGGTATGGTGCTGCTCAAATAATCAAGGACCTTGTCCGCGAAAGCCTTACTGGCATTATATTCAATATATCCCAAGAGGTCGTAAGGAGCCAATACCCGATCTATTTCGCGTTCATATCGATGCATTTCCTGAGCAGACGGTTTGCCCCTGGAAAAATCCAGTACGATTTTCTTCTGCAAATCCCGATTGTCTTCGGCTAGCTGAAAGACGAAGTTGCGCAAATCCGATTCAGACAGCTTTTGTAAAATATCCTGCCACGACGCTTTTCCCTTGCCAGCAACAGTCGTTTCATCCAGCTCTTCATCTTCGGCGGCCAGCAGTACGGCGACCATATGCTTGCAATATTCTCCCTTTTCGGCATAGGGACAGGTGCAGTCCATTTCTTCGACCCGGCCGTCGTCCAAATCAATGGTAACTTCATATATATCACTGCCATAGACGTCGGCCGTTATCTGCTTCTCCGTGCACTTCAGATTGGAGACGTCGCCTTCTTCGTAATAGCGTTCGCCACGCTTATAGATTTTAGATGAAAAGAAGTCTCTCCAATTCCCTAAATCCATTTTTCTCACCCCTGCACGTTGTGATTTTCTTTCTTGATGCGGTTCAAATAGCGGTAAATTGTCGGTTCTGAAACGCCCAGGATCTGGGCCAGGGCATAGACGCTGCCTTTGAGGACGAAGAGGCCGTTCTTGTAGAGGTCTTCGACGACAGCCAGGCGTTCTGCCTGAGATAGGCGTTTGGCCTCGGTCCCGTAAGGGGCCAGGGTCCGCTGGATGAGATGCTGGATGGCATCGTCTACGGTCGGATACATGCTTTCTGAGATTTCGACGCTCAGGAAATGGTCATCTTCCTTCTTAGCGTTATCCTGAGGCATGCCGTCGATATGCTTCCCCGGGTCCATCAAGATGAAGGCATCCAGTTGTTTCCGCACGTCCAGATAGCGCTGGACATCGTAATTCAGACAGAGGGCCCCGATGATATTGTCTTCCTCATCATGAATAAAAAAGGTCGAAGACCGCAGGGTATGGCCGTTGACGCTCTTCCCGTAGTAATTGGTCATATATTCCTGGTCCCTTTTCTTACCGACCTGCATGAGTTTCAAAATAAAATCCGTCGCCGGCGCTCCCAGTTTACGGCTGCTGATGTCGCCATTGGCAATGGCGATGACCGATTCATCGGGATAACGCAGATCATGAAGGACGACTTCACAGTCCTTGCCCAAGGCAGCTCCCAAAAAAGGCACGATACGTTTATACATCTCTAAAATGGACATGACGTCACTTCCCCTATGTAGTATAAGAAAATTTTATCACAATGAGAATGTATAGGGCAAGAAAAAAGAGGCCGCCCCATAAAGACAGTCTCTTTTTACGTTAATCGTAGGTTGTTCATCGTTTGTCGTACGGGATTAAAAATATCACCCCATCGCAATGACCGATGAACTACGAACGCAAAACGTTTAAGCGGCTAGCAGTTAGTGGTTAGCCGCTGGTTTTAAATTTAAAGCCATTTTCTACAAACTACAAACTCCGAACTCCAAACTAATACTTACACTTCTGCAATGACTTCGATTTCGCAGAGGAAATGAGCCGGAAGTTCTTTGACGGCTACGCAGCTGCGGGCCGGTTTGCTGATGAAAGCTTTTTCGTAAATGGCGTTGAAAGCGGCAAAGTCTTTCATGTCATAGAGGAAGCACGTCGTCTTGACGACTTTCGAGAAGTCCGAGCCGGCTGCTTCGAGGATAGCGGCAATATTTTTGACAGCCTGTTCCGTCTGGGCTTCAATGCCTTCCTGGAGTTTGCCCGTCTGCGGATCGACACCAGCCGTCCCGGAAATATACAACATACCATTCGATACCATAGCCTGCGAATAAGGACCGATAGCTTTCGGTGCATTAGGGGAAACAATTACGTTCATGGAAATACCTCCTGTAAGATAGCTTTATTTTTACTAATAAAATATTATCGCGATAATAATTGATTTGCAAGCGTTATTTCGACATTTTTTATCCGAAAATGCGTCATAGCCCCCTTACAATGTTGACATATGTCATCTATAAATCTATAATAAAAGGCGTAAAGGAGGGGGTACTATGCCGAGACCACCGCGGTGCCGACGGGTCTGTTCGTTGCCTGTTTCGGCGGCTTTCGAGCCTATAGATGGCGCACAGTCAGACGATGTGATTGTCATGGGCATTGACGAATACGAAGTCATCCGCCTCATCGACTGGGTCGGCCTGACGCAGGAACAGTGTGCCGCTCAGATCAATGTGGCGCGCACGACGGTAACCGGCATTTATGATTCGGCCCGACACAAGTTGGCCGACGCCCTCATCCATGGCAAACGCCTCGTCATCGAAGGCGGCCATATCCAAGTTTGTGAACGTTCCGGCACGTGTTGTCATACCTGCTGCCGCGCCGGAAAAAAGAATACAAAGGAGAATGATCCCAATGAGTGAAAATTGTACACACGACTGTTCCAGCTGCGGCAGCTCCTGCGCTGAACGCACACAGCCCCAGAGCCTGCAGGCCGCCCCTCATGCCGGCTCGCACATCAAGCATGTCATCGCTGTCGTCAGCGGCAAAGGCGGCGTCGGTAAATCCCTGGTAACGTCCCTTATGGCCGTTGAAATGCAGCGCCGCGGCTTCAAGACGGCTATCCTCGACGCCGATATCACGGGCCCGTCGATTCCGAAAGTCTTCGGCCTGACCGACCACGCTACGGGCGATGAAAACGGTATCTATCCGGTAACGACCAAGACGGGCATCAAGGTCATGTCCATGAACCTCCTGCTCGAAGACGCAGCGGCTCCTGTCGTATGGCGCGGCCCGGTCATTTCCGGTGCGGTAAAGCAGTTCTGGACCGATGTCATCTGGGGCGATATCGACTACATGTTCGTCGACATGCCGCCGGGAACGGGCGACGTCCCGCTGACGGTCTTCCAGTCCCTGCCAATGGACGGCATCCTGGTCGTCACATCGCCGCAGGAACTCGTTTCCATGATTGTCGAAAAAGCACTGAACATGTCGGAAATGATGCACGTCCCAGTCCTGGGCCTCATCGAGAACATGAGCTATTTTGAATGTCCTCATTGTCATGAAAAACTGTCCATCTTCGGCAAGAGCCACGTCGAAGAATCGGCACAGAAATATGATATCCCCCATACGGCAAACTGCCGATCGACCCGGAATTCGCAGCCACTGCGATAAAGGCGATATCGAAGGCTATGAAGCCAGCTATATGGCAGATACCGCTTCCTTCCTGGAAGGCGTGTTAGGGAAATAATAAAAAGGCGCTGTCGCACGAAGACAGCGCCTTTTCTTGTAGGGGCGCCACGTGGGGCGCCCGCTCTGGGATATGTACGATTTCCTGCCCTGTTTGCTAGAAGAATCATCCAAATCCCTAACGGGTCGCCCACGTGGCGCCCCCTACATACTCCGAATTACAAACTATAAAAGAGCAACCTTTCAGTCAGCTTCGCTGACAGCTCTCCTATGAAGAGAGCCACTGCGGGCCACGAGCCACTAATTATTTCACATTTTTCGTAGCATCGATGCCGAGGGCTCTCATGATGCCAAAGAATACTTCGGTGTTGTCCATGACGCCCTGGAAGTATTCCGAGCCAGGACCTTCAGCGTTGAGCGGTACGTCGTCGGCAGCATGGCATTCATCACCGATGGTATCGGGAATGTTGGCCGGTACGAGTTCCCAGGGATCGCCGTCGTGATGGCGGGCCGGATTGGCTTTTTCGACGACTGTCGATACCTGATGGTATTCGGTCTTATCGCCAGCCTGCTGAGCTTCCTGTTTGGTAACGGTCTGAGAAACAGTCGGCAGCGTCGGTTTCTGCTGGAAGTGGAAGTTTTCGTAATATTCCGGATGGTTGGCATACTGGATGGCCAGGGTGACATCGGGATCAGGATTATCCGGGAAGCCATCGTGGTTGGCATCTTTGAAGGTCGGGAAGATGGAGTCGGCATAAGTGCGGACAGCTGCCAGGCCCTTCTTGCCATCCCGTTCATGGTAGGTCCCGGTAATGGAAGCGCCGTGAGCATGGTCGGCGACGACGATGATCAGGGTGTTGTCCCCGTGTTCTTTATTCCATTTCTGGGCGTATTCGATGGCCTTGTCGAATTCGATGGTGTCATACGTTGCGCGCTGCCAATCCATGGCGTGGAGCTGTTTGTCGATGGAAGCGCCTTCAATCATGGCAAAGAAGCCTTTCGGGTTCTTGCTGAGGATATCCAGGGATTTCTTGGTCATGTTAATGAGGTTCGGCTGGTCCGTATATTTGCCGAGGACTTCCGGGTTCTTGAGTATTTCACGGTCGACATAGACATTCATCGTGCTCGGATGGAACAGGCCCAGGAGCGGTTTATTATCCGGAGCGGCCATCATTTCCTTAGAATTGCTGACAAAGGTATAGCCTTTATCCTTGAATTCCTGGATGACGTTCTGGTTGTCATGGCGCTTCGAGCCCTGTTCGGACTGCGGGATGTAACGGCGCGAACCGCCGCCCATGATGACGTCCGGGCGATGATAATCTTCGAGGTATTCCGAAGCGATGTAATCCTGGTTGGCACGGCGGCGCGTATGACCGACCATGGCTGCCGGCGTGGCGTCTGTCGATTCGGCCTGGGTGATGATACCGACAGACATGCCGCGGCTGCGTTTTACGATTTCCGAAATATTTTCGACGCGCGGATCATCGAAGGGGTCTTTCGTGGAGTCTTCATAGACGCCCAAGGCGTTGACGACGGATTTATGACCTGTTGCATAGGTAGACGCCGAGTTGGCACTGTCTGTCGTCAGGGAATCGTAACCGCTGGTCGTAATCAGGCAGTTATGGGGCATTTTTTCCATGGCCAGTAAGTCATTGTACTTGCCGTTAGTCATGCCTTTGGAAATAATACGGGCCATTTCGCGGGCCTGCAGGGACATGCCGTCGCCGACGAAGAGGATGACGTTCTTGGCCTGGCGCTGAGCTTTGTCCTGAACGACGGTATAGCGGGCATCGGCCGAATTAGCGCCATCGGCATCGGTAGCCGTCGCTTTTACCGTATAGGCACCGGCTTTGGGGAAATTGACCTGATTGGCACGATATGAAATGACGCCGTTGCCTAAATCTTTAGCATCTAATTTCTGACCAAAGAATTTATCAGCCTTCTGTCCATTGACCGTAATGTCGACATTCTTCAGATTCTTTGCTTTCGATACTTCGATGTCGAAATCGAATTTGGCACCAGCCAGGAATTTCGCATTATCGACGGGAAGGATGCGGACATCTGCCGCCTGTACTCCGGGAATGAATCCTGCTAATGAGCCGCAGGCTACCATGGAAAGAATTGCTCGTTTTAACCATTGTCGTTTCATATCGTGACCTCCTGAATTTTGTAACATATTCGACACGATAAGTATAAAGTCCCTATACATAGAAAAGGTCAAATCTATGTATAATTTATGTATAATCTCAGGAAGGAGTGTATACTCATGATTTACAGCTGCATAGATATCGGTGGTACAGCCATCAAATTCGGCCTCATCGACGAAACGGGCCGGTTCCATAAGAAAGGCAGCCTGCCGACAGAAGCGGCGACGGGCGGCGGTCCGGGCATTGTCCACAAAGTCCGCTCGCTCATCCAGCGCCAGCTGGCCGACCATCCCTTAGCGGGCATCGGCATCTCGACAGCCGGCATCATCGACACGGAAAGAGGGGCCGTCGACTACGCCCTGTCCATCCCGGACTATACGGGGACGGCCTGGAAATCGCTCTTGGAAAATGAATTCCAGCTCCCCTGTATCGTCGAAAACGACACGAACTGCGCCGCCCTGGGAGAATGGTGGCTCGGCGCCGGCCGGGACATGGACTCCCTCTTCGCCGTGACCGTCGGCACCAGTATCGGCGGGGCCTTCATCGAAAAGGGCCATATCCTTCACGGAGCCTGCCGGTCTGCCGGGGAAATCGCCTATATGCGCGTCCCTGCCGGCCGCCTCCACGACGTCGCTTCGGCGACATACCTCTGCCGGGAAATGGCATGCAAAAAAGCCGCCGACCCGGAAAAGGTCGACGGCCGTACTTGCTTTGCCTGGGTCCGTCAGGGAGATGCCACGGCAGCAGCTGTCCTCGATACATTCTGCCAGAATCTGGCCGATGGCCTGGCCAATATCGCCTGCCTGTGCAATCCCGATGGCATCGTCCTCGGCGGCGGCATCATGGCCCAAGAGGATATCCTGAGGCCGAAGCTGGAAACAGCCCTGGCGGCGCGATTGCCGGCCATGATGCTGCCGCCTAAGAGACTGGCCTTCGCCAAACGGCAGAACGACGCCGGTATGCTGGGCGCGTTGTATCTATTGCTGCATCGAAAAGGCAGCTATTGATGATTCAGTTTCGTGCGGACGATGCGGGTTACTTTTTCATCGACTAAGGCCCGGAATTCCGCGTTGCTCTTATATTCCTTCAAGAGGCCGTCATACGTTTCCCGTTCGTGGGCATATTCATGGCAGACCAGGACCATATCGGCACCGGCCTTGATGGCCATGACGCCCATGTCGGCAAAGGCATAGTGCTTGGCCATGGCGCCCATTTCCATATCGTCGGAAACGATGAGTCCCTGGTAGCCGAAAGTGTTGCGCAATAAATCGGTCATGATTGGCTTGGAGACACAGGCCGGAAGATTGGGGTCCAGCGCCGGGAAGGTGACGTTCGAGACCATGATGAACATTTTCTGATTGTCTTCGCTCTTGATGAGGTTTTCAAAAGGCTTCAAATCCTGCTTCATCAAGTCATCCTTGGAACTGTTGACGCTGTCGCCGTCGATATGGGGATCCGTCTTGACTTTGCCGATGCCCGGGAAATGCTTGAGGGAACACCAGATTCCCGTCTGTTCGTAGCCGGCAATGGCTTCATGGGCGAATTGGGTCACGACGCCAGGGTCGAGGCTGTACGACCGTTCAGCCTGAGAACCGAGGTCGACGACAGGCGCAAAGTTGACGTTGATGCCCAGCTTTTTCAGGGCATCGCCCGTCGTGACGGCCCACTGTTTCGCCTGGGCCGACTGGCCGCTCTGGCCGATGGACTGTTCAGACGGTACGGGCGGGAAGGCCTTGCGCATGCGCAGGACCTGGCCCCCTTCCTGATCGAGGGCAATGAAAGGCATGACGCCGCTCTTCTTGCGGATCGTCGTGTCTATTTTTTTTGTCAAATGCTGGACCTGTTCGGGTGTATCCATATTGCGGTCGAATAAGATAACATTCCCGGCATGGCAGTATTCCAGCTGGCGCTGGCCCTGGTCGTCGATGGTCGTCCCGGCCAGGCCGATCATCATGAGCTGGCCGATTTTTACTTCCGGTGACATCTTGGCGACGAGCCGCGATGCTTCATCTTCCTGAACAGCGCCTTTAGAGGGCCCTGCCGGGCCCGCTGGCGACGGCGAACGGTCCCAGAAGAACCAGGCGCCGATGGCTGCCAGCACCAGGATAGCCAGTGCCAGGAAAATGCCGCTCTTCGTATTAGGCTTCTTCATTATATGCCAGCTCCCCGGCGATGACCGTCTGTTTTACATGGAAATCGTTGCTGTCCAGGATGGTAATGTCCGCCTGCTTCCCTTCTTCCAGAGAACCGATGCGGTCGTAGACACCGAGGGCTTTGGCCGGGTTGACCGTAGCCATGGCGACGACATCGGGAATGGAGGCGCCGGAATTGATGAGGAAATGGAGGACCACTTCGTTCATGGGGGCAATACTGGCAGCCAGGGTCCCGTCAGCCAGGCGGGCTTCACCATTCTTGACGAAGACTTTCTGGCCACCCAAGCTGGATTCGCCATCGCCCTGCAGGCAGGCCCGCAACGAGTCGGTGACCAGGATGAGGCCGTCGCGGCCTTTCATCTGATAGGCCAGTTTCTGCGCTGCCGGATGGACGTGCAAATCGTCGCAGATCAATTCACAGCAGGCGCCCTTATGGAGCAGGGCCGCGCCGACGACACCGGGTCTGCGATGGTGGAACGGCGTCATAGCATTATATAAATGCGTAACATGGCAGCTGCCGAGGGCGTCCATGCAGTCCATGGCCTGGTCGAAATCGGCCGCCGTGTGCCCGATGGACACGATAATACCGTGGTCCTGGCAGTCCTTCAGGAATTTCTTGTTCTTCAATGTTTCCGGTGCCAAGGTGATGATCTTGATGACGTCGGCATATGGTTCGAGCCAGGAAAAATCGGCAGTCTGGATATTTTCTTCCGCCTGGGAGCCTTTGTAGGCCGGGCTGATGAAAGGCCCTTCCATATGAGCGCCCAATACCTGGGCGCCGCCCTGATAGTCGTCCCGGGCCTGACGAATCCGGCTGAGGGCTTTCTCGATGCGTCCCTGTTCCATAGTCATCGTCGTCGGTACGAAGGACGTAACGCCCGTCGCCGGCAGGGCCTGCTGCATGGTCTTCAGGGCCTGGTCATCGTCATCCATAGTGTCGGCACCGGCACAGCCGTGGATGTGTTCATTGATGAATCCCGGTACGACGAAGCCGCCATTGGCATCAATGAATTCCGAGCACATGCCGGCCCGGAACTGCTTGCGCGGTACGATGCGCCAGATATCCTTTTCATACATAATGACGTGACCGTTAATGATTTCGTTCGGCAGGACAATGAGTCCGTCGATGATAGCTTTCATGTTGATTTCCTCCTAATTGTGTTCATTGCCTCCAGTATACCACAAACGGCAAGGCTGTGGAAATTGTGGATAAATGAAGTGGATAAGTTGTGTACACACTGTCAGAATGGCTATTTTATGCTTTGTCCACCTGTGTATACCTTTCCACAATGTATCCACATATTGTGCATAAATTGCCGAGAACATTTATCCACATTTTCTCAGGAATTATGCACATTATCTGCGCCATTTGTTCGTCCATTATAAATCGCGTAATCATCCCGTTTTCAGGCCGTTTTCACCGGAGGTACACATTTATCCACGAAAGTTATCCACATTTCCCCTGCGAATCCCCAAAAAGTATGCACCTGAAAAAATCAGCATAACCGTGCGCTTCACAAAAAAAATATCCACATTTCTGTCACCCTTGTGCACATGAAATGTGGATAAATTGTTCATAGATTATGGTGGAGGCTTATCCCTTAATCGACAGGGCGGCTCCAGTCAATGTGGATGCCCGTAGCCCGCCAGATATAGCACAAGGCCAGTTTCAGCATTTCCAGGCTCGATGTCGGGACGGTGCTGATGGTCTTATACTGCGCTAAATCCGTATACTGGTGCAAGACTTTTTCTGTCGTCAAATACTGGCGGGCCCGTTCATTCATGACGTCGTCGTTCAAGTGGACGCCGAGTTCTTTCGTCTCTGTATCGTATTCGATGTACCCGTTGTTGTTATCACCCGTGTGGGCAGCTACTTTAAAAATTGCCATAACAAAAACTCCTTCTTTATCGTTCTTATGTATCTTTTTCATGGGACATTTCCCAAAGAAATCCTTTCATGATGGCCGTGCGGCCAAAGCGTTTCTGCAGCTTGTCGATGGCTTCCGTCACTTTCGCCTTCGTCTCTTCATCTTCCGAGAACAAGTCGCCCTGCACCTGATAGGCCTGGAGCTGGCTGACCGTCAGGCCCAGGAGGCGGATGGGCTCATGACCTCTGCTCTTATTATACAATTTTTTTGCCGAAAAATATAACTGTTCTTCCGAACAGGTCCCTATGCTGTGCAGCGTCAAAGAGCGGGTAATGGTCTTGAAAGAGGTATAGCGTATCTTGATGGTGATGATCCGTCCCATGAGCCGGTTCTGCCGCAGCCGCCACGACACTTCGTTGGCCAGGAGGCGGAACTGTTCATCCACTTCGGCGTCGCGCGTCAGGTCATGGCTGTACGTATGCTCATTGCCGACAGACTGGGGCCGCCGCCGTACTTCCAGCGGCCGGTTATCCTGGCCCAGGGACAAGCGGTAAATCCGCTGGGCCTGATTGCCTACGATGGGCTGGAGCGTTTCGGGACTGGCCGCGGCGATGTCGCCGATAGTATGATAGCCCGCTTTTTGCAGGGCCTCTTCGGTCACCTTGCCGACGCCCCACAGGCGGCTCAGCGGCAAGGGTGCCAATATCTGCCGCTCAGTCCCATAGGGAATCCAGACCAGGCCATCCGGTTTGCGAAGGTCCGATGCCAGTTTGGCCAGGAACTTATTCGGTGCTATCCCAGCCGATGCGACGAGGCCCGTCGTCCGCCGTATTTCTTCCTTTACGGCTTTACCCATGTCGACGATATCCGGATAATGGCGCTCCATGCCGGAGACGTCGAGGAAGGCCTCATCCAGGGCCAGCGGTTCGATGAAGGGCGAGTAATGGGACAGGATCAGGCGTATCTGATGGGAAATACGCCGGTAATGGGACATGCGCACAGGCAGGAAGACGCCATTCGGACAGAGCCTGCGGGCCAGTTTCATGCTCATGGCCGAATGGACGCCATAAGCCCTGGCTTCATAAGACGCCGTCGCGACGACGCCCCGCTCCATCAGGCCGCCGACGATGACCGGCAGGCCCTTCAGGGCCGGATTATCCCGTTGTTCTACAGAAGCATAAAACGCATCCATATCGACATGCATGATCCATCGCCGTGCCATAACCATCCCTCCTCCATTCTACTTTATATTATACAACGATTGGCCGCCCTAAATATAGAGGGGCGCATTAATTCGTACAAATTATTGTTAACAATTAGACAGTCTACAGAAACACAGATTGCTTTAAAATGGCTTAGTACCGCCATTTATAAAGAAGTATACATCATTGGATTTTCATTCCGTAATATGGTAAACTATAAGAATACTAAAGAGAGGTGAAACATTATATCATGGATTTATTCCAACTGACATACTTCATCGAAGTCGCTCACAAAAAAAGCTTTACCAAAGCTTCAAAATCGCTGCACATCAGCCAGCCGTCGATCAGCAAGGGGATCAAAGCCCTGGAAGAACACTGGGGTGTCCAGCTCTTCGACCGCAAGGGGAAAAATGTAGAGCTTACGGAAACGGGTTCCTATTTGCTTCCTAAAATCGAAGAACTCATCAAGGGATTCACCCAGCTGAATGAAGAAATGGAGTCGCCACAGCTGCTCAATGCCGGTAAATTGTCCGTCGGCGTACCGCCTATGATCGGCTCTTCCGTCATCGCGCCGTTCATCGCCCATTTCATCAACAAATATCCCAAAATCGAACTGGAAATGAAGGAAGTCGGTTCCCAAGACGTCGTATTCGCCATTGATGACGGCCTCATCCAGGTCGGGTTCGTCGCCCTGCCGATTACGACAGAAATTCCTTATGAATTTTTCATCTTCCACGAAGAACCTCTCGACGTCGTTCTCTGGCCGGATCACCCCCTGGCCTCCCAGCCATCGCTGACCTTGTCGGATATCAAAGACGAAACGTTCGTCTTCTACCCAAGCGGATTCTCCCTGAATCCCTACCTGCGTTCGGCTTTCCAGGAAATCATGGCCCATCCGAAGATCGTCTGCCGTTCCAGCAACTGGGACTTCCTGGCCCAGATGGTTGCCGGCCGCCTGGGGATTTCCCTAATGCCGCACACGATCTGTCAGCGGATTTCACCGGACCTTGCCGTCTCCGTCCCCCTCGTCCAGCCCCATCTCTATTGGACCCTGGCCCTGATCTGGAAAAGCAAGGGCTATTTATCGCACCCATCCCGGACATGGTACAGTCGTTTAAAGATTATTTCAAGGATGCCAACGCGGCCATCCAGAGTGCCGCAGCCGAACATCCTTACCTTTCAGAGGAGTAGATCACGATGTCCACATCATTGCTATCGGCAGCAGAAAAAGACGAAATTTTTTCACATCAGCATGATAACGGTCCCTTCAGCGCCCTGGCCCTGGAAACGGCCTGCCTGAACTATCTGGACCGGCTGAACCGTACCTTCCGCAATCCCCTGGCAGCCCCGGCCGACCGCCGGGCAGCCCTTAAAAAGGGGATGGCCCTGGAAGAGAAACTGTTCGAGTATATCCGCCACGAGACGCCGATCAGCTATTTTGACAGCGATTTCCGCAAACAGACGAAACAGTATATCCGCATGCGGGAAATCTATGTCGACGCCCTGAACTTCACCTTCAAGCGCCACCGCTTCTGCTTCGTCCTGGACCTGCTGCGCCTGTACAGCGAAGATCCGTGCCAGATTCTCCCTGAACGGGATATCTTTAAGGCAAAATGGGAACAAGTCCTGCTCTACGACTACCTGCTCCTCGACATGGGCCAGAAGAACACGGAAGACATCGGCCGCGAAGCCGTATCCAACGGCTATCACGAATGTGACTATACCCTGGAAATCGAAGAAGTATGGAAACAGCCGATGAAAGCCGTTCCCCGCTCCCACTTCCGCTACGTCAAAGCCGCCTTGCCCTATAGCCAGGGCGCCCGGGCCATCGCAACGTGGATGAAAGACCACGCCGCCGAACTGGCACCGGCCCTCTGGGTCGTCGATACCCAGGCCATCGAAGCCCTGCGCCAAGGACCGGACCTGACCGTCACTGATGAAGATATCGCGATTATTGAGAAAACATTTTAAAAAAAAGGCTTGTTGCATGTGCGACAAGCCTTTTTTTCGTAGGGGCCGTCCCAAAGGGCGGCCCGTTGTAGCTGGCTGTTAGCAGTCAGTGGATGGTTTCAAATTTAAAAGCCATCACATTAAATGGTGTTTCAAGGCGTAGTCTACGAGTTCGGCTTTGGTCTTGCAGTTCAATTTCTGCATGAGTCTCGTCTTATAAGTCGACACGGTCTTGACCGAGAGGTGCAGTGTGTCGCCAATGGCCGACAGGGAATGGCCATGGACCAGGGCCACGAGGACTTCCTGCTCCCGCGCCGACAGGGCCGGATGCTGGCCGGCACCATCGAGGACGCCATCGAGGAGGCTCCGGGCTTCGCGTTCACTCAGGTAGCGGTGTCCGGAAACGACAGAGCGCAACCCTTTGAAAAGTTCCGCATCGAGCGTGTCCTTGCAGAGATAGCCGTCTGCACCGAGCTGCATGAGTTCCGTGACGTACTGCTGCTCACTGTACATGGTCAGGACCAGGACTTTGACATCATAATGGCGGCGCCGGATTTCCCGCAGACAGTCGATGCCATTCATGACCGGCATGGAAAGGTCCAGCAGGACGACGTCGACAGGCGTGTCTTCCAGCCGCTCCAGGACTTCCTGTCCGTTCGAGGCTTCGGCGACGACATGGCAGTCGTCCTGAGAGGCCAGCAATAGTTTCAACCCCGTCCGCAAGATACGGTGGTCATCAGCCAAGAGAATGTTCATGTTCTTCCTCCTCACTCAAATACAACGGTAGAGAAATGGTCAGCGTCGTCCCTTTACCAGGATGGCTGTCGATGGCAAAGGTCCCGTTCAATACATCTGTCCGCTCGCGCATACTGACCAGTCCTAAATGGTTATCCAGGCGAGCCCGTTCGGCCCGGTCCGCACTGAAGCCGATGCCATCGTCGCGGACAGACAAGGTCAGCTTCGACGGCAGGACGTGGAGCCCGATGGTCACGGTATGGGCCTGGGCATGACGGGCAATGTTGGTCAGCCCCTCCTGGACCATGCGATAGCAAAACAAGGCCACTGGCCGGGACACGCGCGATATGTCGCCGTCATGATGGAAGATCACGGTCAGCCCCGGCTGTGTCTGGCGATACGTGTCCAGGTACTTTTCAATGGCTACGACCAGGCCCAGGTCATCCAGCAGGGGCGGATGGAGATTGACGGCGAGATGGCGCAGGCCTTCCAAAGTCTCGCGGGTCAAATCGCGGACACCGGCGACGAGTTCCCGGACCTTTGGCTCTTCTGTCTGGTCCATGATGAGCCGCAAATAGGCCAGCATCGATACCATGGACTGGCTCGTCTCATCGTGCAGTTCCCGCGAAATGCGGCGCCGTTCGTCTTCACGGGCAGAAAAGAGCTGGTCGATGAGCCAGATACGGGTCTTCTCCTTTTCCCGCAGGGCGGTCAGCAATTTCGAGTTCTCCCGGTCTTTTACAGCCAGGCGGTTGCTCATGACATTGAAGGCTTTCGCCAGGCGCCCGACTTCATCTTTCGTCTCGACGGGCACGCGGACACTATAATTCCCGCGGCCGATTTGGCGGATGGCCTGGGCCAGGGTCTGGACAGGCCGCAAAAAAGCCCGGGCATAGCGCGTAGCCAGTACGGAAGCTGCCAGACAGATGGCCAGGATGACCAGCATGGTCTGGACGAAGCGCTTCCACATGAGCTGCATCATCGGCCGTTCCGACAAGCCGATGCGGAAATAGCCGACCAGGCCGCCATCAATGGGATAGACGACTTCCCGTATATATCCTTCCGTACTGTCGAAGGTCACAGTCTTATCGGCTCTGTCGTGCTGCACGTCGCGCCGTTCCGGCAAGCCCTTTGGCAGGCCGTCCGTAAACGTGCTGGCCAGGATACGGCCATCGGGATAAGTCACCAGGATATACCGCACCTGGTCATTCGTCTGCTGAGCATGGAGCAGCTGTTCCGTCATGGCAAAGCGGTCATCGACGAGGATATCGTTACTGATGACCTGACTGATTGAGGCCGCCAGTTCCCGCCCGGATGTATCGAGTTCGTAATTCATATAGGTGCTCGTCGAGTAAAGGAACAGGGAAGCAGCCAGCAGGCCGCAGACAAAGATTGTGCCGACGATGAGGGCGTTAAATTTTACATAGAGTGTATAGTTTCTCATATCAAGTCCCTGCCAATCGTCTCTGTTCCGCATACTGCCGTTTGAACTGCTCATAAGCCGCCGTATCGGGAGCTACGAAGCGGTCGATGACAATAGTCTTCATGGACCGCGATAAATCGGGGTTTTCGTGCATCGTATAGAATATCCGCCGCAAGGACGCCTTTTCTTCCGAGTCCAAGCTGCTGCGCACGACGATAGGCCCTGTCGGCGCTTCCGGCATCTTTTCCAGCACCCGCACCTGCCGGGCCAGCTGGGGATTCGTCTGCTCTATGAGCTCATAAATCTGGCTGTCCACGCCAGCCGCGTCGGCCAAGTGATTGGCCACGGCCCAGATGGACTTGTCATGGCCGTGAGTGAAGAAGAAGCGCTTAAAGAACTGCTCTGGCGTCGTCCCCTGCTGGGCCAGGCGGAAAGTAATGGCCAGGCAGCCAGAATAGCTCAAGGGGTCCGTAAAAGCAAAGACCCGCCCCTGGAGCTGGTGTTTATCGGTGATGTCGCTGTCTGCGGCCGTAATGATGTACGTCTGATAATACGACGAGCCATTCGTTTCGGTCATGGCCAGCAGTTCAATGGGCTCATGACCTTGATAAGCCGCATAGGCCCCAGTCGAAGAAAAGGCCACGTCGGCATCGCCATTGGCCAGCAGCGTATTCAGTTCTTCATAGGTCCGGCGCTGGATGAGGATGGCCGGCCGGTTTTCCTGCTGCGAAATATAATTGACGATCTGCTGGTATACCTGCCGCGTTTCCTTCGGCGACATGACCGACGCAAAGGCGATGCGCAGCGGCTTCGTATCCGGTTCCTCTGCAGCCGGATGCGTATCCTGAGGCTGGGTGAAGTCGATATAGCCCTGCGGACGGGCACAGGCTGCGCAGAACAAAGAAAGCATGACCAGCACGATCAGTGAAAGGACCCGTTTCATCTGTTACCTCCATAAATCATTACGTTTACTATATCATACAGGATGGAGATGCGCAAAAAGAGGTTGTCACATTAAGACAACCTCTTTCAGATTAACGAATCAATCTTCTTTCGGTTTGGCGTTCCATACGAGGAGGGCCAATACGGTCGAAGCGATGGCGGCACCGACCCAGAATTCCGTAGCCATGCCGAAATCATAGGTCTTGACGCCGTTGACGACGGTAATCGTCATGAGCTTCCCAGTGATGAATTCCTGGATAGCTGCACCGGCATAACTGAGCAGGCCGATCATGCCCATGGCTGCCCCGGTGACGCGCTTCGGTACGATATCGACAGCCATGAGGCCGCCCATGTAGCAGACCAGGGCGCCCATCGTGAAGCCGTAGAAGGTCATGCACAGCATATCCATGGTGAACGACTGCGGTGCCCAGAGGAAACCGGCAATCGACAGGGAGTAGAAAATCCCGTACAGCAAGGCCGGCATGTTGCGCTTGTGGTTAAAGAATTTGTCAGAAATGACGCCGCACAACAGAGCCCCGAAGATACCGGCTACCTGCATGTAAGCCATGACGCCGGCAGCGCCCATGATGTCATAGCCCTTCTGCGAGGTCAGATAGACGACGCCCCAGCTTTCGATGGCATAGCGGGCAATATAGACGCAGAGCGAGGACAAGCCGAGGATCCAGACGGCCGGATTCTTGACGACAGCATTCCACTGCATGGCACCGACGGATTTTTTCTTTTCTTCGTCGATCTGTTCCTGTGTCTTTTCCCCATAGTAGACAGCCCCATTCGGCAGGCCCTGCGTTTCCGGGCGGTCACTCATGCCAAAGTAGATGAAGACCGTACCGACCAGGGAAATGATGCCGGCCGAAATGAATCCCATAGACCAGTTATACATGGAGACGATGGCAGCAATGGCAAAGTAAGCGAAAGAAGAGCCGAGATTGTGGCTCGTGAACCAGATGCCATATAAGGTCCCGCGTTGTTTATTGCTGAACCACTGGTTAAGGGAAACGATAGACGGCCCGGCACCATACGACTGGAACCAGCCATTAAAGCCCCACAAGACGGCCAGGGGGACAAAGGAATTGACCAGCCCCATGCCGACCATGGTAAGTGAGGAAATGAACAGGCCGAATGAGAAAAACCGTTTATTGTTCATCCGGTCTGCCAGGAAGCTGTTGGTGAACTTCCCAAGACCGTAGGTCACAAAGAAAATAGAACCGATGATACCGATTTCCGTCGGCGTGACGATCCCCGAAGCCAGGAGCGGCTTCTTGATGACCGAGTAACTCTGGCGGATGATGTAGTAAAAGGCATAGCCGATGGTAATGGACGCAAAGACGCGCCAGCGCATGGCATTGAATTTCTTCTTAATCGCCGCGGCATCCGTCATCTGCGGAGCATCCGGAGCGGTCTTGAAAAAATTCCAAATCAGGTTGAACATAGTGAAAAACTCCTTCCGTTGCAAAAATCCGTAATCATAATTCCGCAATTTACGGTTTCTATTATAAGGAACGGATTTTGCTGACGGTAGCCGAAAAATTCTGATTTTTCTGTAGGATTTTTTCTGACATTACATGACGCGTTTGGCTCCGATGTAGCGGGCAGCCCAATAACTGCTGTCCATATCGGAGATGCTGACGCCATCGCTGGCGGCATTGATGAACTGGTGATTGCCGATATAGATGCCGACGTGGGAAATGCCCGAGTCGTACGTCGAGAAGAAGACCAGGTCGCCAGGCTGCAGGTTAGCCATGGAAACGGAATAACCTACGCCATACTGTTCGTCGGCACTGCGCGGCAAGTCGATGCCGGCTGCCGAATAGACGTAGCGCGTGAAGCCGGAGCAGTCGAAGCCGGACGGCGTCGAACCGCCAAAGATATAGGGAACGCCGATATACTGGTTGGCAATGTCGAGGATATGCGTAGCCGCCGGACTTTCGACGCGGGCCAGGCCATTATATCCGCCATTGCCGAAACGGCGGATAGGACCGTTGGGCAGGCCCTGCCCGGTAAGGGCATAAAAAGTCGACTGGCCGACGATGCCGTCCGTTTCCAGCCCATGGTCGGCCTGGAACTGGCGGATGGCCTGCTCCGTCCCGACGCCAAAAACGCCATCGACATCGACGGTATAACCATTATTGGCCAGTGCCTGCTGGATCACGCGGACTTCATTGTCTGCCGTAACAGCCGGCAAAGCGTCCGAAGCCGCCCCTCCCTGCGAAGTCCTGTTTTCCGGCATGGCTTCCCCCATGAGGGCTTCATACGTAGCGGCGCCGATGATGCCATCACAATCCAGTCCGTGGTCTGCCTGGAACTGACGGACTGCGGCCTGGGTCGAATCGCCATAGTCGCCATCCGCATCCGTATCATAACCATGCGCCGTCAAAGCCTGCTGGATTTCAGTAATCTGATGTCCCTTGTCACCGGGATGGAACGTCGCACCAGCCACCGACAGGGACGTCATGAAGCACACCCCCAGCATAACGGCTATCTTCTTTGTCGTATCCATGGAATACCCCTTTCCCAAATTTGTAACATAGATAATTAATTATACCATTTTTTTCGCCACATTTATAGTATGGGGCCATTGTCGCACGAAGGCTTATACCATCATGCGAGATTCCTTTCACTTTATAGCTTGTAGTACGGAGTTTGTAGTTTTTAGCGAAAACCTTTAAATTTAAAGCCATCTGCTGACGGCAAAAAAGGAACTGTCGCACGAAGATTTTTGCCATCATGCAAGGCCCCTTTTACTTTATAGTTTGTAGTACGGAGTTTGTAGTTTGTAGAAGATTACTTTAAATCTTTTACCATTTGCTGCAAACTAAAAACTACAAACTTAAAAGCTCAAAAAGAGGCTGTCTTAATGCGACAGCCTCTTTTTTTTTACATACGGATTTTATTAGAATTTGCCAGCTTTGGCAGCGCCTTCTACGGCTACAGCTACGGCTACGGACGCGCCAACCATGGGGTTGTTGCCCATGCCGAGGAAGCCCATCATTTCTACGTGAGCCGGTACGGACGAAGAACCAGCGAACTGTGCGTCGCTGTGCATACGGCCCATGGTATCGGTCATGCCGTAAGAAGCCGGGCCGGCAGCCATGTTGTCCGGATGGAGTGTACGGCCTGTGCCGCCGCCGGATGCAACGGAGAAGTATTTCTTGCCCATTTCGATACATTCTTTCTTATATGTACCGGCAACGGGGTGCTGGAAGCGGGTCGGGTTGGTCGAGTTGCCCGTAATGGAAACGTCGACGCCTTCGTGGTGCATGATAGCGACGCCTTCGCGGACATCGTCGGCACCGAAGCAGCGGACATTGGCCTGTTCGCTCTTGGAATACGGGATTTCACGGACGATGTTCAGTTCACCCGTTTTGTAATCGAACTGGGTCTGAACATAGGTGAAGCCGTTGATACGGGAAATGATCTGAGCAGCGTCTTTGCCGAGGCCGTTGAGGATGACGCGGAGAGGCACTTTACGAGCCTTGTTGGCATTGCGGACGATGCCGATAGCACCTTCAGCAGCTGCAAAGGATTCGTGGCCTGCGAGGAAGCAGAAGCATTTCGTTTCATCCTGCAAGAGCATCGCTGCCAGGTTGCCGTGGCCGCGGCCGACTTTGCGGTCTTCAGCAACCGAACCGGGGATGCAGAAGGACTGGAGCCGATGCCGATAGCTTTCGCAGCTTCTACAGCCGTGCGTGCATTGGTCTTGATGGCGATAGCGGCGCCAACGGTGTATGCCCAGCCGGCATTTTCAAATGCGATAGGCTGTACGTCTTTGACGATTTTATAGGGATCCAAGCCGGCAGCTGCACAGATATCGCGACATTCTTCAACGCTGCCGATACCGTATTCTTTCAGTACGCCGAGGATCTTATCAATTCTTCTGTCGTAGCTTTCAAATAATTCCATGTTTTTGCCCTCCTATTGCTGTCTCGGATCGATATACGAAGCTGCTTCTTCAAAGCGGCCATAATGGCCTTTTGCGTCTTCCATGGCTTTTGCCGGTTCAACGCCTTTCTTGATGGCTTCCATCATTTTGCCGAGGTGGATGAATTCATAGCCGATGACCTGGTTGTCTTCATCGAGTGCCATGCGGGTGACATAGCCTTCGGTCATTTCCAGATAACGCGTGCCTTTGGCTTTCGTACCGAACATGGTGCCGGTCTGGCTGCGCAGGCCTTTGCCGAGGTCGTCCAGGCTGGCGCCGATGGGGAGACCGCCTTCGGAGAATGCCGTCTGGGTACGGCCATAGACGATCTGGAGAAAGAGCTGGCGCATAGCGACGTTGATAGCATCGCAGACCAGGTCGGTGTTGAGGGCTTCAAGAAGCGTTTTGCCCGGAAGGATTTCCGAAGCCATAGCAGCAGAATGAGTCATGCCGGAACAGCCGATAGTTTCAACGAGGGCTTCTTCGATGATGCCGTCTTTGACGTTGAGGGTCAGCTTGCAGGCGCCCTGCTGCGGAGCACACCAGCCTACACCGTGGGTCAGACCGCTTACATCTTTGATTTCCTTTACCTGTACCCATTCGCCTTCTTCCGGAATCGGTGCCGGTCCGTGATATGCGCCTTTCGTGACGGGACACATATTCTTAACTTCTGTTGAATATAACATGTTCTCTTCACCCTTTCAAAATGTATGAGAAATAAAAAGTAGCACGTATAGGACTCAGTCCTTCAACTGGTCGTATATCTGTGTGAATAAAGCGCGATACATGCTGCCTTTGCGCCACAAGAATGAAAATGCGTGCATGACGGAAAAATCCTTGACGACAATGCGCCGCAGCGTCCCGTCAGCCAGTTCTTTCTGAACCGATTTTTCATATAGAAATGCAATACCGCAGTCGCGGCAGGCCAGCCCTTTGACGGCTGACAAGCTGCCTACTTCATAGCGGGCCGGGAAATGTTCCAGTGTGTACCCCTGTTCTGCCAGCTTATGTTCTAAAATCCGGCGGGCGCCGGCATGGCGTTCGCGGACGATGACCCGATAGCGCATGAGTTCAGACAGTGTCATTTCCTCCGGCGCTTCATAGCCTGTGCCGCAGACAGCGACAATCGGTTCATTAGAAAATAAGAGCGATTCATAGCACCCCTGGTCAAAGGAGCTTTCGACGATGGCGAAATCAATGGCACCATCATCCAGGGACTGGAGCAGTTTTTCAGCATCGGCAATTTCCATGCGGAGATTCATATCGTCGTTATGCTTGAGCAGGTCAGCCAACTTATCGAGAATCCCCACGCCAGCCGTTGGCGTCGCACCAAAAGACAAGGAGCGGTTATGCTGCAAATCACGGAGATGCTCTTTCAAGATGGCATCGTCATGGCTGATGGCAGTCACGGCATTCCAAAGGATGTGACCAGCCTGGGTCAGCTGCAGGTGTTTCCCCTTGTAACTAAAGAGTTTGGTCCCGTATTCGCGTTCTAAATAGCGAATATGCTGAGAAACGGCAGGCTGTGTGATGTGCAGTTCCGCAGCAGCCCGGGTATAGTTCATGTGACGGCAAACGCACAAAAATGTATGGATACGAAAATCTAACATAGCACCCTTTCCTTTCTTTGCGTTTTCCATAAGATAATTTTATGATATTTCAAAATTTTTATCAAGAAAAAAGTGGGCATTTTATGTATACACATGGGACGACTTCGCTCCCATCGATTTCGATGCGGCCCGTTTCCGTCCGCTTGTAGTAGACGAGGCCCTCATGGTATAATAAGAATAAACGATTAACTTATCAAATACAAGAAAGGATGAATCATTATGATGAAAAAAATGACGACACTCTGCGCGTCCCTGCTCCTGGCCCTGGGCTGCCTGACAGCCAATGCCATGGATTCCCAGACCCTAGTCAATAATCCCAGCCGTTACCGGGTCATCAGCACCAGCCCGGACGGCATCGTCTATGCCGATATGGATTCCCTCCGGGCCATGCAGACCATGGACTATCCAAACAGCATCGAAAACATGAACCTGACGCTGTACGTCGAAAAATACGCCGGCATCCGCGACGACCTGGTCTTCCAGATGGGCCAGGAAATCCACCAGATCAACGAATACAAAGCGGCCCTGCACGCCAACAAGCGCAAAGGGACATACGACCTGAAAGCCGATCTGACCAAGGTCTACCGGCCCGATGGAACAGACTATGCCGTCAAGATCGACACGGTCCAGTTCAAAAACGTCCGCGACATGTACACGGCCCTGCATCACTTTGCCGCCCTCACGCCGCAGAAGGATTAGTGGCTCGTGGCTAGTGGCTCGCAGTGGCTCTCCTTATAGGAGAGCTGTCAGCGAAGCTGACTGAGAGGTTTCTCTATCAACATCGTTTACAGAAAAGGGGCTGTCGCATGTGCGACAGCCCCTTTTTGAGTTTTAAGTTTGCAGCAAATGGTAAAAAATTTAAAACCATCCCCTGGCCACTAGCTGCTAACCACCAGCCACTTAAAATATTTCCCTCCGGCCCGCAGCTATTGTATAATAGAGGCAATGAATCTTTATTATATGAAATGAAGGGGACCTGACATGACGAATGAAAAATATATGAATATGATCCGCAACAATCCCTATGTAATCGACCGCATCGAAAATCCGTCGGAAGAAATGCAGCTCCTGGCTGTCCAGATGAACGGCCTGGCCCTGCAATACATCAAGCATCCTTCCGAAGCCGTCCAGAAAGCCGCCGTCGCCAACACGGCGCGGGCCATCCAATTCATCGACCATCCCTCGGAAGACATGCTCCTGCAAGCCGTCCAGTCCGGCTGGAACAACTTGAGCTATATCAAAAATCCGTCACCGGAACTCATCGACGCCGCCCTGGAACAGTCCGGCTGGGCCATCAAATATGTCAAAGACCCGGACGAAGACCTGCAGCTGCGGGCCGTAGAAAAGAATTACGACGCCATCAAATACATCCAGCATCCGACACCGGCCGTCCAGCTGGCTGCCATCCGCGGCAATTACGAAGCCCTGCGCTACATCGAAAAACCGACAGAAGAAGCGAAAGAACTGGCCATCAGCGAAAATGAACAGGCCATCCGCCTCATCCCGGACATCAGCAAAGAAGAGTTCCTCCACTTCCTCAGCCGCAACGTCCTGGTCAGCAAATATATGCCCAAGGGCATTTCCCTGACGCCCGATGACTGGCGCAACACCTTCAAGGCCGTCTTGTCCCGGGATGACGTGCCGGAAGACTACGTCCGCAACTTCATTACCTGCAGCGCCGTCGACCTGACGCCGGCTGATAAAGTCCTCCTCGTCGACGATTGCGGCAGCAAGAAGGCCCGCCGCATCACAGTAGATGAAAAATTGACATTGAAATAGGAGCGAAATCATGAACTTTACAGATACTTTCAAAAGCGTAGAATTAGTCCTCAAAGCCGGCGAAGTCCCACTGCTCGTCGGCGAAACGGGTATCGGCAAGACCTCCCTGGCCCGGGAACTGGCTGCCAAGAACGACTGGAGCCTCGTCGGCATCGACGGCAACCTCCTCAAAGAAGGGGAAATCGGCGGCCTGCCTACGGTCGAAGCGGGCACGACGATTTACGCCGTTCACCATAAACTCCGCAAAATCGACGAAGAAATCGCCAAGGGCAAGACGGTCCTCTTGTTCATCGACGAAATCAACCGCTGCGACCACGCCGTCCAGCAGGAACTGATGAACCTCATCCTCAACCGTGAAATCAACGGTTACGTCTTATCACCGTCAGTCCATATCATCGCCGCCATGAACCCGGCCGATTCCTACGACTACGAAGTCGTCGAAATGGATGCGGCCCAGCAGAACCGCTTCGTCTGGCTGTATATGGAAGCCGATTACCTGCAGTGGCTCGATTGGGCCTCGACAGCGGGCATCGAAGAAAAAGTCATGGAATTCATTTCCACCTTCCCGGAATACCTGGACAAGACCAACGAAGACGATATCAATGCGACGCCGCGCAGTTACGAACGCATTTCCAAGCTGTACTACATTTATAAACAGGACCCGTCGGCCATCCCGCAGGGCGTCTTCTACAACGTCATCCGCGGCAACGTCGGCAAACTCATCGCCCAGGAATTCGTCCATTTCGTCACGTCCGACGCCCAGCCCCTCATCGCTTATGACGACGTCTTCGGCGGACCGTCCCTGGCCCCGGCCCTGTCCAGCCGGATTGCCAGCGAAAGCCACACCCGCCTCTATCTGGCTGCCAAGAATATCCTTAAACAGCTGGAACATGAACTCCGCCTCGACGACAGCCAGGCCCAGGCGCTCCTGTCCCGCTTCGTAGCCTTCCTGGCCCTCTACCCGGTCGACCTGCGCCTCGGCGTCATGAAGGACATGAAATCCGCCAACCCCAAAGTCTATGCCTGCGCTTTGGATAACGACGACTTCATCGACAGCTACTTCGCCGCCTTCCGCTCCCTGCGATAACAGCTTATGGAACAGTCACTGCCCATTGCGGCCAATCTACTCTATCAGCAGGCATCTATCGTAGCCGACGCCGTCCTCGCCGAACAGCGCCGGACAGGGAGCGTCCCGGACGTGCCGGCCGATTTCCAAAAGAAATTCTACGCCTTCCTGGACCGCATCACCGGTCACTTGATGGAAGACAAAGACAATTTCTTCGGCTATTTCCTCTTCCAAATGGTCAAGGACATCCGCTTCGACATGGCTTCACCGACGGGGACCAACTTCAAGGGGACGCGGTATCACCTCTATTTCAACCCCATGCTCTTCCTGCCCCTGTCGCCGGAACAGATGGAGAGCACCATCAAGCACGAAATCCTCCACGTCGTATCGCTCCACCTCATCCGGGCCAAAGAACTGCGGCAGCAATACAGCAAGCTGGCCGTCAATCTGGCCATGGACGTCGTCGTCAACACCTACCTCGACCACCTGCCGCCCTTCTCGACGACCCTGGAATGGGTGAACATGAACTATGCCCTGCTATTAAAGCCCTTTGAAAGCCTGGAATACTACGTCGATAAGATTCAAGGCGCCCTGGACCTGCGGACCGACAAGAAGGACCTGCCCGAATCGGACAGCGATTCCGACGAATCCATCGCCGTGTCCTACGACCCGGCCAAGACCCATGATTTATGGGACGAAGGCGACGACATCGACGAAGAGACGCTGCGCAAATTCACAGAAAAATACATCGACGCGTCATGCAAAGGCGAACTGTCGAACTATCTGGAAAGCATGATTGCAGCCCTGAAAGATGCCCAGGAAGATCTGCCCTGGCACTGGTACCTGAAGAAGCTCGTCGGCTCCGTCACCAGCACCTGGAAAAAGACGACCATGCGCCGCAACCGCCGCCAGCCAGAACGGCTGGACCTGCCGGGCTGCCTGCGCTCCCATACGGCCAAAATCCTCATCGGCCTGGACATCAGCGGCAGCATCACCGACGCCGAATTCCGCCAGGCCATCGGCGAAGTCCTGCACCTGGTCCGCTGCTACAACCATGAAATCATCGTCGCCGAATGTGACGATGAAATCCGTCGCACCTACCGCATCCGCACTATAGACGACGTCCGCGGCCGCCTGGACATCCGCGGCGGCACAGCCTATTCCCCGGTCTTCGCCTATGCCAATACACAGCGCGTCGACCTCGTCGTCTACTTCACCGACGGCAAAGGCGAAGAAAAACTCCAGACGCCGCCCAAAGGCTACAAAGTCCTCTGGGTCCTCTCGGGCAAAGGAGATAAACTCTCCCTGAAAAAGCCCTTCGGCCTGGTCAAACGCTTGACCAAACTTCCAGAATACGACCCGTCCCTCGACTTCGACGACGTAGAAAAAGGCGGCTTCTCCATGAACCACCAGGAAGGGATCAGTATGCCGTGAGTAAAAAGGCGCTGTCGCACGAAGACAGCGCCTTTTTGAGTGGCTAGTTGTTAGTAGCTCGTGGCTCATAATTCGTAAAACCTGCCATTATACTCGAATGGGCTGTGGCGAAATCTCCCTAGCGGGCTCGCCACGTGCGAGCCCCTACGTGCGGCCGCTGGCCGCTTTTTGCGACCTGCAACCGGCCGCCTGCGGCCTGCGTTTATTTTCTCATCACCGATAAAAGAGAGCATTTTATTTTCGTTTACTTCGTTTCCTGTTTTAGCGAATCAAAAATGTAACGCCAATGCAACGAAAAAACTTTCGTTGCATTGGCGACTTCATTCAATGATTATTCTCCAGGAACGAAAGAAACGGGAACATTGACGATTATCGTCATTTATGTTATGCTACATATAGAAAAAGGTGTTGCCCGGAAACGGTCAGCCCCATTGTTTAACGAAGTAATCGCCTAGAGTTGTGGAGCTGCAAGGCGATTATTTTTTTATTACAAAGTTATCCATGGGCTTCACCCCATTTCTGGGGCTTGATTAACCGCCTGCCGTTTGGCAACACCTTGATTCAGTATAGCTAAAAATATAAAATTTGTCAAAAAAGGGACTGTCACACGTGCGACAGTCCCTTATGTGTTTAGCAAATCGAGTTAAAATAATTTTTCGTAAAGATAACGGATATCGTCCAGGGACAATTCCTTGCAGTTGTTGACTAAGAGACGGGTCTGCTGGCTTCCGGCTTTTACCAGGAAATCGAGGTCTTCTTTTTTGACGCCGAATTCGTCGAGTTTTGTCGGGATATGGACTTTGGCTACGACATCTTTGATTTCAGCAATGATATAATCTGCTTTGCTGTCGGCTGTTTCTGCATATTTTTCAGGATAGACGGCATCGCAGAGAGCGGCCAGCCGTTCTGTGCAGGCATCTTTGTTGAATTCCATGACATGCGCAATCAGGATAGCATTGGAAACACCATGGGCAATGTGGTATTTGCCGCCTAACGGATAGGAGAGGGCATGGACAGCGGTCGTACCGGAACCGGTAATGGCAACACCACCGTAAAAAGCGCCGATGAGCATTTCCGTCTTGGCATCCATATTATCGCCATCCGCATAGGCTTCACGGATGTTATGGAAAATCTTCTTGGCCCCTTCAATCGCATAGGTATCGCTGAGAATCGTCGCCTTGTTTGACGTAAAACATTCGACGACGTGAGCCAGGGCATCGACGCCAGTGGCAGCCAGGACTTTTGGCGGCAAATGGCGGATCATTTCGGCGTCGAGGATGACATAGTCCGGAATCATGCAATTATTGACGATGCCTTGTTTAGACTGTTCTTCCGGGATGGCGACAATGGAATTGCAGGTTGCTTCCGAACCGGTTCCGCAAGTCGTCGGGATCATCAGGGATTTGATATATTTCTTGGCAATCGTCGGATCTTTCAGCAAGTCGCGGACGCCATAGTCGGCACCGATGACGATGCTGGCCAGCTTAGCCGCATCCATGACGCTGCCGCCGCCTACACCAATGACCAAGTCGATATTGGCAACACTGACTTCATCGATGACGCGTTCCACATCCTGGTAGGAAGGTTCCGAAACCAAATCGTCGATAACCGTCAATTTTACAGCCGAGCAGATTTCTTCGACCCGTTTCGTAAGGCCCGCTCCTCGGACTGCCTTATCGGTAAACAGCAAGACGGACTGTGCCTTTTCCCGCTGCAATACTTCATTGATTTTTTCTACACTACCAGGGCCGGCATAAACCACGCCCGGAATGGTCAACTGACATTGTTTCATAGTATAAAAGCCTCCTTAGTGATTCCCTTTAATCCATTCTTCCGTCAGGCAAACATATTTTATCGTCTGCCGATAATACGTATAGGTTACATGAATCTTGCCATCTTTCCCCTGCTTAATCGACGGATAAGATAGTTCACGATTCTTCTTTTCGACGGAATTATTGCTCAGGCAGCTGCCATCGCCTTCCTGGATATTCCGGATATAGGGCCAGGTCTTGCCGCCATCTTCCGAAATAGCTACGGTCATCGGCGCCCGCGGGATACCCCAGACCGCTTTGCGCCCTTTCGGGTCCTGGGGAACATCCGATAAGACCCGGCGTTCTTCATCAGTGACGACGTCGTCTTCAATTTCATCATACAAGGAAGCCCGGCGCTGTTCACTGTCATTGGCATTGATATTGTTGAATACCATAGCCAGTTTGCCATCATTCAAACAAGTGGCCTGAATCGATGAGTTGTTATTGGGCAGCGATAAAGCCTGGGGTTCCGTCCAGTGGATGCCATCTTTCGATTCGCTGCGATAGATGTGATCGGCCCAGCGGCTGCGGTACAGCGCCACATAGGTTCCATCAGGCAACACATTGATGCACATATGGACACAGCCGACACTGCTCGGGACCGTCACTTCTTCCCAAGTCTTGCCTTTATCATGAGATACTTTGACAGCCGACGTATCATGATCGCCTACCCATTTTTCGCCAGGCTGGACGGCGCATCGGAAAATCGGTAATACCCAGTCACCATTGGGGAGCACCGTAATAGGCTGGCGGATAAACGTCCCCGGTTCTTCAATCAACGGTTTGATTTCAGACCACGTATAGCCTTTGTCCTTGGACTGACGATAACGGACGAAGGCCGTATCCTGATTCCCTGCTTTCTGAGCCGTATACAAGAGCCACAGAATACCATCGGGGTCTTCAAATAAAACCGGATTCTGTTCTGACCGGGTCGTATCAAAAGACAACTGCATCGGTTTCGACCAGGACGATTCGCCGCGATTCAAGCGCGACAGGAAGACAGAAATGTCACTGACCCCTTCCTGGGTCCCTGAAAACCAGACACATAATAAATCGCCATTGGAAAGTTCCAATAAATTCGACGCATGGTTCTGTGGATTTTCAGAAGGAATAAAAGCCTCCTGATAACCAGCTTGTTTATTTTCTCGAATAACGCCATCAAATGTAGTTTCCATGTTCTCCTCCTATGGCTGCTGCAGCGAATCGACAGCAACCTTGACTAATATCTTCTTAACATGAACCGGAACGTTTTCCGGATTGCAGTTTGCACGATGTACATCCCAAGGATAGCAGATGACAAAGGTTCCAGGTGTCAACGTAACGAAAACCTCATCGTCAATCGTATTATATTTCATGAAGTCCTTAGAAGCCAGGGCATCTTCTTTGACGGGGCCGGCCGTTTCGACGCGGCCGATCCCTATTTTTTCACTTCCCGACAGGATATACTGAATATCGATAAATTTTTCATGCCGTTCCGCAGCCCGCTGGGAGACGGGTTCGGTCATATACTCCGAAGCTTTGGCAAAAATCGCATCGCCTTCGATGGGATAAATCGTTCCAGGCTGCAATTCGTCCAGATTCGCTGACAATAAATATTGTATTCCCTTTTGAATCGCCGCCGGATATAACAACATTTCGTTTTGAATCGTATGAATCGTTCCGACAATCATGCCTTACATCTCCTTATTTATTTATCATCATGACCTGTCTGAGACTCAGCATTCACAGTTTGAACGCCTTCACCAGCGCCCGTTTCAGCGGGTACTACGTCGATAGGGCCCGAACCACCGGTCAGCACTTTTTCGAAGAACATAACCACAGCCGGTATGATAAGGGCAATGTAGATATTGTCAATACCGAAGGGATTGTCCAAGATGTACCAGACAGCCGTGCCGACAGCCGATACGATGAGGCCGATATTGGCACCACGCGTGCTGTTGAAGAAGGGCAGGTAGAAACCGAGGACAGCGACGACCGAAATGGTCAGGCGCAAGGCCCGCGTAAAGAAGGAAAGTTTCAGGATTTCCGGAACGCCGAAGACGAAGAGCAGGGGCAGGAAGCCGATGACGATTGAAATATAGCGCGTCATCTTTAACTGTTTTTCCGGAGCCGGTTTAAATTTAGGGACATAGAAGTCGGCTACGACGAGGGATGCAATCCCCAAGGCGACGGTACTGACACTGACGAATACAGCGGCGACGATGGACGTCGTAACGATGGCCGACAAGAACAGCGGCATATGCTGGATGAAGACAGGCAGGGCGTACAAAGCCTGCATATCCGGATACAAGAAGCGGGCGCAGACGCCGATGCCGGCCAGAATCAAACCGAGGGGCAGGCAAAGAATGACCGAGTAGAGGCAGGCCTTCTGTGCTTCATGGGCACTCTTCGTGGAAGAAATAGCCTGCATGACGAACTGTGTAGAGAAGATAGAACCAGACGTCGCGATAATCCAGGCAAAAACAGTATTCGCTCCAATATGACCATCCCAGGTAAAATAGAAATCAGGCAGGTCATCGACAATCGGCTGGATGCCGCCAGTAAGCGATAAGGCCACGGCAATGACGATGATGACCCCCAGATACTTCATAAAAGCATGGATAACTGTGACGTAGGCAACGCCCTTCATCCCGCCTAAGACATAATAGAACGTACTGACTACGGCAATAATGAGCATGGCCATAGGAATATTGACATGCATGATACGAGTCAAGGCAGCTGCCCCGCTGATGTAGTTCCCTACATTGACCAGCAGCAAAGCGGCAATCATGATGACGGAGACAATGAGCTGCGTCGAATGACCGTATTTCTGGGCAATGGCACCGGAAATCGTAAACGAACCGGACCGATATAATTTTTTGACGAAGAACAAACCATACAATAAATAGCCTACTGACGCAGCAATAACGGACCACGAAGCGGCCATACCGTATTTAAAAGCCGATTCTGCCGTACCAACCGTCGATTTAGCCCCGATGAATTCGGTCATCAGCAAAACAGCTACGATTAATGCCGGCATGGTCTTGGCTGCATTCATGAATTCACCACTCGTCTTACTGCGCAGCTTGACACTGAGCCAGCTTGTAATAGCAATGTAGATAAATACCATACCGAGAATAAACGCAGTTTCCCCGGTCGTAAACGTTACAGCTCCCATAAGGGCAGCACCTCCTAATTATGTGCAATTAATTGTACAGTTTGAAGACGTCTTCCAGTGCTTTTTTAATAGCCGGATCCGTGCAGTTCGACGGCTGGCGAGCCGGACCTACGTGATAGCCGCGCATGTTGACAGCTAATTTGACGACCGAATTCGGGTTGCCCATCTGCATGACATTGCGGAAAGCGCGGATTTTCTTCTGCGATTCATTAGCCTTTTCGATGTTGCCTTCTTTCCAGTAGTTATAGATGCTGACCATCAATTCCGGGAAGACATTGGAGCAGCCCGAAATGGCACCGGTACCACCAGCCATGAGAGCCCAGAGGATGAGGGAGTCACTGCCAGCCAATACGTTAAGGCGGGGATCTGTGTTTTCGATGTATTTCAGCATATTGTCGAAGTTGCCGCTCGAATCTTTAATGCCGATGATGTTTTCATATTTTGCCAACGTCTTGACCGTTTTCCAATCAATGGAATTACCCGTCCGTGCCGGGATGTTGTACAACAAAATCGGCATATCCACGGCTTCGGCAATAGCGCTGTAATGTTCAATCATATCCGCCTGGGAAGCCTTTACAAAATACGGGGTGATGACGGATAAGCAGTCGACGCCGCCCATCTGCTGGACTGCTTTCGACAATTCAATCGTTTCTTTCGTCGTAACGCAGCCCGTACCGGCATAGACGGGAACGCGGCCCTGGACGGCTTCGACGGCGGCTTCGATGATTTCCAGTTTTTCTTTAGCCGAAAATGCATAGAATTCGCCATTCGTCCCCAACGGGAAGATACCATGGACGCCGGCCTGAATCAAATGGTCGATAAAAGCCTGGTATTCCTTTTTGTTGAATTCTTCCGTTTCCGTCAGTGCCGTAACGACGGGGGTAATCAAACCTTCTGCTTTAAACATAATGAATATCGCTCCTTTGTGAATATATGTAAAATTTAATGTTCTGCAAATCGTTTCCCTAAATCGACGGCATAGCACATGCTGTCTGCCTTGGCGATGCCCTTGCCGGCGATATCGAAGGCCGTTCCATGGTCGACGGAGGTCCGGATGATGGGAAGGCCCAGCGTGACATTGACGCCGGAATCAAAAGCCACCATTTTCATGGGGATATGGCCCTGGTCATGATACATGGCAACGACGATGTCGTAAACGCCGTTATAGGCTTTCAAGAAGACCGTATCCGGCGGGACCGGGCCATCGACATTCAGGCCTTCCTGCTGGGCCGCCTGGACGGCCGGGATGATTTCATCGATTTCTTCCCGGCCAAAGAGACCGGCTTCGCCGCTGTGCGGATTCAAGCCAGCAACGGCAATGCGGGGCTTTTCAATCCCCAATTGTTTCATTGCACCATCGGCCAGATGAACACATTCCAATACTCTGCCTTTCGTCGCTCTGTCACAGGCTTCCCGTAAAGAGCAATGTGTCGATACGTGGACGACAGACATGCGTTCGCTCCAAAGCATCATCGTATAGGATTTCGTCTTCGTCAGGGTGGCGAAGATTTCCGTATGGCCGTCAAAGTTGTGACCGCCTTTATGGAGGGCTTCCTTATTCAAGGGAGCCGTCGTGACGACGCGGATATCGCCTTTCAAAGCATCGGAAATGGCCCTGGCAATATATTGATACGCCGCATCACCGGCAAGGGGCGATACCTGCCCGATTTCAATATCTTTGCCGATAGCCAGGTCGACGACAGAAATAACGTTGATTTTCCCTGGCTGGAAGTCCTGTACCTTTTCAATGCGTACCAGCGGCGTCGTCAGCTGAAGCTGTTGATGATAGTATTGGAGTACATCATAGCTGCCATAAATCAAGACAGATTGCTGATACTCCGGTTTAGCATCTATGGCTTTGAGGGAAATCTCCGGTCCGATACCAGCCGGGTCGCCCATAGTAATGCCTACAAGATTCGATTTCATCACATATCCTCCTATATAACAAAATAAAAATTTTATTGCTGTTTTTATTTGTTTAATTTTGTTTGTTTTTGTTAATTAAATTATAGAGTGGTACCATAAATAAGTCAATGGCTTTTATCTATATACTCCATGCTATTTTTTCATCGTTTTTTACAGACAATTTCCAATGAAATTGTATAAAAAAAGCCAGGAATGGCATACTAACGCTCATTCCTGACTTTTTTATTTTTCTATACGTATGATTTTATAACATAAAACAATATTTTAGAACTAAAAAGAAACTTTTTACTTGCATTTCAGTTCCTGGATACAACGGAAAATATCTTCTTCCGTACCAAAGGCACCGGCTTTGGTGACGATAGGCAATCCTTCCTGGCTGCCTCCCAGCAAGCGGCCTTGCACAAAACCGGGCACTATCTCCCGTTCAATATGGGACCCGCTAGCCCCTAACTGCAAAATGACGGCAATGGCCGTATCGCCACCGGTCAAAAACAAACCGCTAACGGCGGTTTCCTGCAAAATAGCCGGCACCATCCGGCTTAGGGTCTGTTTGGTAAATTCGGCCAATTCATCCGTAGAAATCCCCTTTTCCCGGCCATAGGCAGCAAAGTCTTCATAATCCTGGCGGCAGGCAGCCCCCGTGAGGACCACGCTCTGGCCAGACTGCAAAAAGTTTACGATTTTCTGAATCGCTGTCCTTCCATCCTGATTTTCATAAAGGGCCCTCATGTCCAGTGCCACGACGGGAAGGCCCCGGTTCCGGCAATACGCCAGCTGGTCCATGGTCTTGCTGCTGATGCTGCCAATAACGGCCATGGCCGGGAGCTCCCGCAGCTGTATCTGTAATAGCCCCTGGGCCAAACCGGCAGAACCGATCCACAGGACTTTCTTCCCCGTCTGACCGGCTTTTTCGGCAATCCGTTCCAGCTGCGCCTGCTCCATCGTATCAAAGGAATAAGCTAATCCGGTAAAGTCAAGACGATCGTCCTCGATGGCATCGAGGGTATAGTGACAGACCAGCTGCTGCAGGCACGTCGACAAAATCCGTTGTACGTGATCTTCCTGCAAGGGATTCCGCGGATCACGGGCGATTTCCGTATCCAGCAACGGTGTCCCATGGACGCAAAGCCGCCCCGCTTCGACAGTCCGCCCCTGCTCAGGATAAGCCGGCGCAAAGATGATGAGTTCCGGCGCATAACTATCGACAACAGCCCGGATTTCTTCTTGCAAATGACCGCGCAGCGTCGAATCGACTTTCTTATACAGAAAACGGCAGCCACCGGTTTGCTGTACCTGCTGTACGGCCGCATACACGCGGTCATAGGCTTCCTGGCCGGAAACGACGCGGCTCTCGCTGTCGATGGACAGGCTGTTGCCATTGGCTTCTATCTGTGCCGTATCCAGGATAACATCGACAGGAATCCCGTGCTTGCAAAGCTGGACGCCTGTATCATTGGCTCCCGTAAAATCATCAGCAATGATGACAAAATGATGCATGTGCTCTCCCCCTTAAACGCGGATAAACTGAACCTGGTGTTCTTCAAATAAGGACGCTTCTTCTGCACTGGCCTGATAGTCACTGACGAGGACATCCATATCCCAGAGGTCCAGGATATAATAGAGTTTATGTTTCTTGAACTTAGAATGGTCTGCCAGGAGGACGACCTTATCCGATGCCTGAAGACAAGCCCGTTTGACATCGATTTTCTCAGCATTGGCCGTCATGATGCGCCAATCCGGCGTGATGGCCTGAGTCCCTAAAAAGCAGATATCGAAATGCATGGCCCGGACCATATTGGTCGCCAAGACGCCGCACGTCGAACTGGATTCGACGTCAATATGGCCGCCTAAGAGGATGACATACAGCCCCATGACCGGAGTCAGGACCTGGGCAATGGCTAAATCATTGGTCACGACGGTCAGATTATCCCAGCGCTGTTTGGCCATCAATTCAGCCAACTCAAAATTCGTCGTACCCGCATCGAGGTAGATGCTCATAGACGATTCGATAAGAGGCAAGGCCGCTGCCGCCATGCGCCGCTTTTCTTCAATGTGGACTAATTTACGATTGCGATACGTCGCTTCTTTGACAGAAGATTCTACCAAAACAGCGCCGCCGTGGCTTTTTTCGACTAAGCCGCCTTCTTCCAAATGCTGCAAATCCCGCCGGATTGTCATCGTCGTGACATCGAGCTGCCGGGCCAGGTCATTGACCGTTACAGCTTTGTTCTTGTACAGTTCGTTTAAAATAAACTGCCGTCGTTCTGCTGGTAACATACACTTCACCTCATGTTTATCCTTACATACTTTTCTCATCATATAATGTTTGTATTTGTTTTTTTGTGTTAATCCATTATAACAAGAGAAAAAAAAAGGCGTCAAGGAAAAAGGGCTTGTCGCACGACGACAAGCCCTTTAAAGTTGTTAGTGGCTAGCAGTTAGTTGTTAGCGGATGGCTTTAAATTTAAAGGTTTTCTCTGCAAACTACAAACTCTGTGCTACAAACTATAAAGTAAACAGGGCCTCGCATGCTGTCAGAAACATTCATGCGACAGTCCTATTTAATGGTTCGTGATTCGTAACTGCCTGCCATTATACCAGAACAGGCTGTGGCGAAATCACCCTAGCGGGCTCGCCACGTGCGAGCCCCTACGTGCGGCCGCTGGCCGTTTTTTGGGCGACCTGCGACCTGTGACCTGCGGCCTGCATTTATTTTTCATCGCCTGTATGCGATTCCGTAGGGGACGCCCAGATTTTTCTGGTCTGTCAATTGCAGGATAGTTCCCTGGACGGACAGTGGCTGCGGGCGGCCCGCTACGCGCTGAGGGTTTCCCGCAGCGTCGTTGTCAGTTTGAGTCTGTCGCGGCGCAGCCGCATCTGAGTCCGAGGAAAGGCCTTAAATTTTAGAAATGGAAATCCAGTTCAGTCCGGAAGAGATTACGGTCATATTCATCCGACGTACTCCAGTGGCGTTTCTGTTTGGAATACATCGTTTCCCAGATAATGTTTTTCCACGGGGCATAACGGACACCGGCAATCCAACCCTTGGTACCATACCAAGTGGAGTTCCATTCGTCATCCCCAGCGAGCCAGCCGTTTTTGCCGTATTTAATATAACGCAGATAAAGACCATAACTGCCAGGCTTTTTATAATCAGCATCTTTGTAATTCAAACGCAAAGCGATGCTGTTGTTCTGGAAATCGGCATCGGTCTTGGCATAGTCGGCAATAAAGCGCAAGTCTTTATTTATGTTCGTAGACATACTGAGGACATAGCCATAACTTCTTAGATTCTTTTCGCCGTAACCATATTTGGGCTTGATTTTATATTTATCATTGGAATCAGCATAGTAATAGTCAATATTGCCCGAATTATTAATTTCTCCTTTGTCCAGACTGCTCTTTGCATAGGCAAGATTGATATCCAAATTCTTAGCTACAGGTCCCCAAATTGCGGCACCATAGAGGCTTTCTTTGTTGCCATCCCCGGTTGAAGCAAACCAGAACCCACTGGCCGTCAAGTTCGTTCCTTTGATGGGGACACCGAATTGCAAACCATCGGTTTCATTGCCGACGAGGACATTCTGGAAGCCTAATCCGCGCCAGGCACGGCCTATATTAATCCAGCCCAGGCCATCTTTCTTACCTTCAACCCAGATTCTCTGCATATTGCCATCGTGGCCAGACCATGTTTTTTGACCAGTGTAATTATCTTTACCATAATTATTGATGCCGCCTTCATTAGCCCTCCGATGACCGTCATTATAATGGCGGTTCGTTTCGCTTTGGAACTTGACCGTCCAGTAATCGTTGACCTTAAAGTCGCCGCGTAAGTCCATGTAAAAACGATTAGTCTGTTTATCAATAGTGCCGGAGGTCGTATCTTTGTCATAATCGTACTGTGTACGCATGAAGCCATACAATTTGACTCGGTCGATTTTTTCCTTGTTTTCCTGGATATCCTTGGTATTCTGCTCGATCTGCTTGGTGTTCTTGGCGACTTGCTGCTGCAAGACGTTGATTTCGTCGGCATATTCGGCGTGCAGTTTTTCCAGGACCGTCTTGTCCCCGAAGTTGCCGCCGCCTTTTTGCATGGCTTTGGCGACGATGCTGGCGACTTCGTAGCGGGTCATGGTGCGGCCGCCTTCAAAGGTGCTGTTGCCCATGCCTTCGATGACGCCTTCTTTTGCCAGGTAATCCAGGGCTTCATAGGACCAGTGGTCTTTGGGGACATCGGAGAAGCTGTCAGCCGATGCGGCCAGGGCCGTGCCGGCAGTGCCGAGAGTCACGGCAGCCAGGACAACCAGGGCTTTTTTATTCAAATCCATGGTAAGGACCTCTTTTCTTATAAATTATCTTCCAGCATGGCCCCTACGCTGTCATAGACTTTACGAGCCTGGTCCTGGATAGCCGGACGGGCCGTGGCGACGGTATAGCCGTTATAGCCCAGGATCATGGGCAGGTCGTTGATTTCATCGCCAATAGCCAGGATGTCCGCACCGTCCCAGCCAAAGAGGGAGAGCGTGTGGGCAATTGCCTGTTGTTTACTGATATCGGAGGGGATGATGTCGACGGCGCAGCGGTTGGGATAGGCATGGACGGTATCGCCGAAATGGGCGTTGACCTGTTCGCTCGCTGCCAGGGCATCGTCGGGATCGGTGAAGCCCAGGGAATACTGGTGAATCGTCTGGGGCAGATAGTCGATGTCGTCTTCCGTTATCGGCACGATGGGGTAGTCCCATTCTTTCGCTTCCCGCCAGACCCAGGTGCCCGGCAAATCATGGCAGAGATAGGTCCGGTCCTGCGAAGAGAAGGAGAAATGGAAGGACTTGCGGACCAGCTCCAGCTTGCTGACGGCCTTGAGGACGGCCGGTTCGATGCGGGCTTCCCAGAGGACACGGTCCTGGTCATCGCTGATGAGGCCGCCGTTATTGCAGGCCAGGTAATCATATTCGACGCCATAGTGTTTGAGCTGGGGCATGAGCATGCCGTGGTCCCGTCCGGACACGACGCCGAATTTATGGCCTGCAGCCCGCCATCTGCGGATGGCTTCGGCATCGCGGGCCGTAATGATATCGTCGCGGAACAGGGTTCCGTCATAATCGCTGGCAGCAATTTTTAACATAATAATCCTCCTCATACACGATAGATGACGGCTTCGGCCGGGCGCAATCTTCCGGCTTCCTGGGCGTCGTAGTTGCCCAGAAGGACCGTTGCGCCTTCCGTCAGCGATGCGTCATAATCGATGGTTTCGTTGGTAAAATTGACCAGCGTCAATGTCGCCTGGTCGTCTAAGATACGCTTGAAAGCGTAAATGCGTTCATCATCAGCCAGCAGCTCTTCGTAGCGCCCTCGCTGCAGGATGGCTGCCGCTTCCCCCTGGAAGCGTTCGGCCTGGATGCGGCGGTAGTACCAGAGGACCGAATCAGCATCGTGTTCTTCGCTCTCAGCACAGCACTGCAGGTAATCGTCATGGACGGGCAGCCACGGCGTCCCCGTCGTAAAGTCGGCCTGGGCTGCCGTCGTCCACTGCATGGGCGTCCGGGCATTATCTCGGCTGTGGGCCTGGACGAGGTGCAGGGCCTCTGCCGGTGCAAAGCCTTCATCCAGGGCCAGCTGATACTGGCCGTGCGTCGAAATGTCATTGTAGTCTTCGATACGGGCAAAGGCCGTATTGGCCATGCCTAATTCCTGGCCTTCGTAAATGAAGGGCGTCCCGCGCAGGCTGAACAAGATGGTCGCCATGGCTTTGGCCGCCTTCTTCTTATCCGTCCCTTCCGGGAAATAACGGTTGACACAGCGTATCTGGTCGTGGTTCTCGAAGAAGATGGGATACCAGCCATTGGCTGCCGTCGCCTGCTGGCTGTCGGACAGGGCCTTCTTGAGCTTGGTCAGGGGCCATTTTTCAGCGCGGCACCAGACTTCATCGTCAGGAAATTCCAGGTTCACATGGCTGAACTCGAAGAGCATGCTGAAAGCCCCGTCCTTACCGACCCACTGGGGCAGGTCAGCCGGCGTGACGCCGTTGGCTTCGGCGACGGTGAAGATATCGTGGCCGTCGAAGACCTTCCGGCGGAATTCGTGGAGAAAGTCGAGGATGCCCGGCGTATTAGCGATCATCTTGTGGATGGACGACAGGCCGTCGGCGCCGTCGACGGGGCCGTCTGTGAAGACGGCCGGTTTCTTGATGTAGACGATGGCATCGATGCGGAAGCCGCCGACGCCTTTGGCTATCCAGAAATTGGCCGCATCATAGAGGGCCTGGCGGACGGCCGGATTTTCCCAATTCAAATCGGGCTGTTCGACGGCGAAGGTGTGCAGGTAATACTGCTGCCGTTCTTCGCACCACGTCCAGGCCGGGCCGCCGAAGATGGAGCGCCAGTTCGTCGGCGCCGAGCCGTCTTCTTTGGCATCGCGCCAGATGTACCAGTCCGCTTTGTCGTTCGTGCTGCTGCGCATCGATTCCTGGAACCAGGCGTGCTGGTCCGACGTGTGGTCGTACACCAGGTCCATGACGACGCGGATATCCCGCTTCTTCCCTTCGGCAATGAGGGTATCCATATCTTCTATCGTGCCGTAGCGCCCGTCGATGGCCGTATAATCGCTGATATCGTAGCCGTTGTCGACCATGGGCGACGGGTAGACCGGCGTCAGCCAGATGGCCCCGACACCGAGCTTCTTGAGATAATCCAAGTGGCGCGTAACGCCTGCAATATCGCCTTCGCCGCTGCCCGTCGTGTCCTGGAAGCTGCGGGGATAAATCTGATAGACAGCCGTCTGCTGCCACCATTTCAAAGTATCCATAAAACCCTCCTAGAAAATGACAATCGGTGTTTCACCAGCGACGACAGGCTGGTCCGGTTCCTTCTTCATCTGCGGGTATTCCGTCGAGTTGGTGACGGCCATGATGACGATGTCGTTATAGCCGGCTTTGGCGATGGCATCGCGGTCGAAGCGGATCAAGGGGTCACCGGCTTTGACCTGGGCGTCCTGCTGGGTCAGCAGCGTGAACCCGTCGCCATTCATATTGACTGTATCCAAGCCGATGTGGATGAGCACTTCGGCACCGTTGCTCAGTTCCAGGCCAATCGCATGGAGCGAGCTTTCCATGATCATGGAAACGGTCGCGTCTGCCGGGGCGACGATGGTATCGCCCGACGGTTTGATAGCGACGCCATCGCCCATCATCTTCTGCGAGAAGGCATCGTCCGGTACTTCGCTGATGTCGACGAGGTCGCCGGAGACAAAGGCTTTCAGCTTCATGGAACGGTCGTCTTCATCGACGGAAGCGATGGATTCAGCAGCCGGAGCTGCCGGCGTTTCTGCCGAGGCTTCTTTCGTTTCCGGAACCGTGTTTTCTACGGCTGCCGGCATTTCCCCTTTCATGAGGGCGTCGAAGTGGCCGCGGACATTGGGCACGGACAGGCCGACGATGACCTGGATGGCGTGGCCGTTCTTGACCAGGCCAAAGGCACCGGCATTGGTGAACTTGCTGGTCGCAGCGACCTTATCCGGGTCGTTGACCGTGACGCGCAGGCGGGTTGCGCAGTTGGTGACTTCGCGGATGTTATCCGGACCGCCGAGGCAATCGAGGAAGACCTGGGCTTTCAGGGCATCGGCACCGCCGGCAATGCCTTTCTTTTCCATTTCTTTCTTGGCTTTGTATTCCGCTTTGGTGAACAATTTGTCTTCGCCGCCATCATCGGTACGGCCCGGCGTGGGCAAATCGAAGTGAAGGATGAGGAAGCGGAAGACGACGAAGTAAATGGCCGTAAAGCCGAGGCCAATGGCAATCTGCAAAATGTAGGTCCAGGCATGATAGCGGAACAAGGGGATCCAGTTCTGGACGAAGCAGTCGATGAGGCCGCCGCCGAAGTTGCCCGACAGGCCGATGAAATAGAGCGTCGCCGACAAGGTAGCCGCTAAGACGGCATGGACGACGTACAAGAGCGGAGCGACGAACAAGAAGGTAAATTCAATCGGTTCGGTAATGCCGCAGAGGACGGCTGTAATCGTAGCCGGAATGAGCAGGGTTGCGACTTTCTTGCGTTTTTCCGGTTTGGCACAATAGTACATGGCCAGGCTGCGCCGGGCAGGCCGAAGACTTTGGCACTGCCGTGGAGGGCAAAGCCGCCTTGGGGGAACATGTCCCGCAAGGAATGAGCACTGGTGGCGAAATCATTGAGGTGCTGCAGCCAGTAAGCCTGGATGCCGCCGTCGCAGACAGCCGGACCGTAAATGAAGGGCAGGTAAATAAAATGATGCAGGCCTGCCGGCAAGAGAATGCGTTCCGAGAAGGTGTAAGCCCAGACGCCGAAGATGCCGCTGGTCTTGAGGAAGAACTGGAACTGTTCGATACCGTGCTGGATAGGCGGCCAGATGTAACAGAAGAGGAGCGCCATGGGCAGCATGACCAGGAAGCCGACGGCGACGACGAAGGCCGGTCCCTTGAAGATGCCGAGCCAGTCCGGGATTTCCGTATCATAGAAATGGTTGTGCAGGTAGGCCGAGATGCAGGCAATGAAGATAGCGCCGAGCATGCCCATGTCCAGGGTCTTGATGTTGGCAATCATGGCCAGGCCCGTGCCGGCACCGGCGTTCTGACTATAGTCGACGCCGAAGTAGCTGCCGTGAAGGGTCAGGATACCGGCGATGAAATAGTTAAATACCATGTAGATGACGAAACCTTCCATGGCACAGCGGGCCTGTTCTTTCTTGGCAAAGCCAATGGGAACGGCGATGGCAAAGAGGATCGGCATCTGATTGAAGACGGTCCAGGCGCCCTGCTGGACGACGTACCAGAAATCATACCAGAGGGTCCCTTTTTCTGCCAGGCTGCCGAAGAGGCCCGTATTGCTGAAGATGATCGACAAGGCGACAGTCAGCCCGAAGAAGGCGAATAAGATGACCGGTGTGTACATAGCGCCGCCAAAACGCTGCAGTTCCTGCATCACGCGGTCCTTGTTGAATGACATAGACAATTCCTCCCGTTTGTGAAACAAAGTACATAAGCTTTCCTTAGTAACAGGATATAAAAAAAAACGCCGCGAATACAATAGATTCGCGGCGTTCTGGCACACGGCCCCCGGCCTGTAACCTGGTACATTTCCTGTACTTTGGTACAGCCTATCGGGAAGCCTCTTTTTCTTGTTTCAAATGGTGCAGATACATACAATATTTCACATACCATATCTCAGCCAGGACAAAATAAGGCATCATGGACTGAAAGGCGACGTGGTCGTCTTCCTTGTCATAGAGCTGGAAGCGGGCCGGCGAGACGTAAAAATTGACCGTCGACAGCGACGCCAGGGTATTGTCGTGCAGGCGGGTAATGGAAATGAAGGGAATGTCCCGCAGTTTCAGGGCCTGGGCCAGTTCCTTAACGGCCGGCGATTCGCCGGAGAAGGAGACGATAATGAACAAGTCGTCTTTGGTCATGGTCCGGATGAGGTTGCGGAACTCTTCCCGTGCCGGTACGTCGTAGAGCATGACGTTATCGTAGAAAAAAAGACGCTTCAGCTCCTGGACGACGTTATTCTGGACGTAGCCCGACGCATAGGTGAAAATCCGGTTGGCTTCATGGACGAGGGCGCTGGCGCTATCGAAGTTACGGCTGCACAGCTTGTCCACGGTCTGTTCATAGAAGCGCTGGAGTTCGTCCATGACATTCGTATCATAGCAGGAAATTTCCGGTTCTTCCCGCTTGAGGAGCATCTTGAATTCACCGAAGCCGTCGAGGCCTAATTTCTGGGCAAAGCGGACAATCGTCGTCGTCGAGACGTGACAGGCCTTGGCCAGTTCATGGATCGAGCTGTGGCGGACGGCAGCGCGGTGCTGCAAAATGTACTTCCAGATTCCCATATCCGTATTGTTGAGTTTCTGGCGATGGGCGTTGATGAGTTCGGCAAGTTGCATGGCTGGTTCCCCCTTCACGAAACAGGCCCCGGCGGAAAAATCCGCAGGGGCCGGGTCATAGTTTCATTATAAGGAATCCAGGGACGGACGTCAAGCTGGTGGGCGCTGTGCCGCACAGAAAAAGGCTGCCATTTTACTACAAACTACAAACTCAAAACTCCATAAGAAGCTGTCTGTATAGAATAGCACTTCCGCTGGCTGACTATTATCTACAAAGTGCCGCAGCGATGGCAGCGCCGACGGAGGCGCCGTTGCTGTTGGGGATGACGTGGATGCGCGTATTTTCGGTCGGAGCCATGCAGAAGACGCAGATGGCATCTTCGATGAGCGACGGAACGCCTTTGATCTTTTCGACCAGGCTGCCTTCGATGGCGATGGACTGTTCCGTAAAGCCCTTATCCTCTGCCAAGTGACTGAGAAGGCCGAAGCTGGCCGCCCCGATGAGCTGGGCTGCCCGGGCAAAGACGGCCCGGACCAGGGCACAGAGGCCTTCTTGCTCTTCTTCGCTGACGGCGAAACCGAGCAGTTCTTCTGCCGTCTGCTGGCCGGAAATGAGTTCGTTCATGTCGCGCGTCGTAAAATACGGGATGTCCCGTTTGAGGTATTCGCCAAAGACGACGCGGCAGACTTCGCTCAAATAGCGGCCGCCGATCATCTTTTCAAAGGGATGGTCGCCAGGCAGCTGAGACGCTTCATCGACGAGGCGGTCCCAGACCGTAGCCGGGCCGCCGTCGAAGCCGGCCGCTTCCAGGTTGACGATCATCTGCAGGGCCGGTTCATAATAGCACATGTTAAAGCCCGTGCCACAGACGATGCCGATGCGCGACGGGTTGTGCTGATAGACCGAAGAAAGGAGGGTCGCCGTCGTATCGTTGAGCAGGGCCACCGGTTCGATGCGGTCCAGGCCGGCCCGGACAAGGGCCTCTTTCAGCAGGCCATTGATGGACTGGCCGGCCACGCCGGGAACGGCGATTTCCTTGGACCAGGCGATGAGGCTGGCATCCTTGGCCGACGTCTGGTCGACGGCAAAGGAAAAGGTAAAGCCCAGTTTATAGTCGTGATTGCCGTCAGCCGCTTCCTTGACGATGGCGGCGATGAAGTCGAAGAGTTCGTCTGCCGTCTTCGACGAAGCCGTGTAGTCGTAGTCAGCGCATTTCAAGGGTTTGGCCACCTTGCTTTCTACGGCAAAGCCCTGTTCGCCCATGAGGCGGATGCGCGAAGCCCGGACGTTCGTGCCGCCGAAATCCAGGGCCAGGAAGGTCCCCGTTTCCCGTCCCGTCGGCAAGCCCAGATAGGTGCGCAGCGCCGAAAGGGAGCTCTCCTTCCCTTCCAGAGCGTCTTCGGCACTCTTCCGGAAGTGCTGTGCCAGTTCCCGCAGCTCTGCGCCGGATAACTGCAATGCCTGTCTCATTTTTTCCCAATTTTTTATCGTATCTGCCATGATCGTTGGCCTCCTGTCTGTACGCAAAAACATCTATATTCTCATGATAATGAAAAAAGGCCATAAAGACAACTCTTTTATGGCCTTTCGGTTCCGTAACACGACAATGGACGGTAGTACAAAATATGGATATTGGTACAGGCGCTGCGCGTAAAAATAAAAAGGAACCGTGCACGATGGTGAAGACCTTCATGCTCCAGTTCCTTGAATAGAGTTTGGTGGGCGATAACAGGATCGAACTGCTGACATCCTGCTTGTAAGGCAGGCGCTCTCCCAGCTGAGCTAATCGCCCAAGTGGTGACCCCTACGGGATTTGAACCCATGTTCTCGCCGTGAAAGGGCGATGTCTTAGACCGCTTGACCAAGGGGCCACATAATGTGGAATGTGGTGATCCACCCGAGATTCGAACTCGGGACACCCTGATTAAAAGTCAGGTGCTCTGCCAACTGAGCTAGTGGATCATGATTGGCAGGGGTAGTAGGATTCGAACCTACGAATGACGGAGTCAGAGTCCGTTGCCTTACCGCTTGGCGACACCCCTGTATGGCTCCTCAAGTAGGACTCGAACCTACGACAAATCGGTTAACAGCCGATTGCTCTACCAACTGAGCTATTGAGGAACAATAGCTTCCCGAAGGAAATGGAGCGGAAAACGAGACTCGAACTCGCGACCCCCACCTTGGCAAGGTGATGCTCTACCACTGAGCTACTTCCGCATGACGACTTTCTAAGTATATCACATCGGGATTGATATGTCAACGCTGTATTCCGGCGGGCCGTTGTGCCCGTCACAGTGCTTAATTATAATACCATGACGTATGAGATTTGTCAAGAAAAAAAATAGGCTGTCGCATTAAGGCAGCCTATTTTTGAGTATTAAGTTTGCAGTTTGTAGTTTTTAGTGAATGGTTTTAAATTTAAAGCCATTTTCTGCAAACTACAAACTCTGTACTACAAACTATAAAGAGAAAGGAGCCTTGCATGATGGCAAATCCATTCGTGTGACAATCCCCTACGATTTACAGCCTACGATATTTCCCCTGCCTGTCCGATGAAGCCGCGGACGACGTTGGGGATAGTCAGGTCTTTCGTTCCAGCTCCGTAGGCCACGGTGTCGTAGACGAAATCCTTCGGGCGGACGCCGGCATGCGCCAGGACTTTGACCAGGGCAGCGCCGGTCGGCGTGACCAGTTCGCCTTTGATATCCGTCGCATACCAGGGAATCCCGGCCAGGAGTTCGGCCGTCGCCGGTGCCGGGACGGGCATGATGCCGTGAGCGCAGCGGACAAAGCCGCTGCCGGCATGGAGCGGCGACGTGGCGATTTGTTCGATGCCCAGGTATTTCAGGCACCAGACCGTACCGACGATATCCAGGATACAGTCGATGGCGCCGACTTCATGAAAGTGTATCTCGTCGACGGGGACGCCATGCACCTTGGCTTCGGCTTCTGCCAGGGCCTGGAATACGGCCAGGCTCTTGGCCTTGATATCGTCCTCGATAGGTGCACCTTCGATGATCTTGGTAATTTCCGGAAGGCCCCGGTGCTGATGGTGATGATGATGGCCCGTCATATCGACGAGATGGCCCTGGCCGGCCAACTCTTCCCCATGATGCGCGTGGTGTTCATGGTGTTCGTGTCCCTGTTCATGGTCGTGATGCTCATGATGGTCGTGAGCCCCGTGGTCATGACGTTCTGCATCGAGGAGGACATTATAATAGATAGACTGGATGCCCAGCTTGTTGACGCTGTGGCACACCAAGTCATAGCCCGTCAGGTTCAGCGAGGCCATGGCCTGTTTAAAGGCTTCAAAGGGGACACCGGCCTGGATGAGCATGCCGATGAACATATTGCCGCTGATACCGGAAAAGCAATCGAGGTATAAGGTTTTCATGGAAATCGCTCCTTATTTTAAATTTTCATTCATCATCTGTACCGATGCGTCGAGCATGGTCAGGCCCATAGCCGAGCCCATGCCCTGGTCGAGGTTCTGGTCCAGTTCGACGAAGGGCTTGAGGCCCAGTTTCTTCATCTGCATCTGATGGACCGGTTCCAGATAGCGCGCCGAAGCGCAGACGTAATCGTCAATCGTCGGGCATAAGGCGCGGGCAATGAGGACGGCAGAGCCGGTGACGGCGTTGTCAAAGATGACGAGCAGCTTGCGCTGGGCTGCCGACAGGATGAAGCCGACCATGGCGGCAATGTCCGGAGCCCCGGCACGGCGCAGGAGGTCCAGGGGATCTGACGCATGGAAGTGGTGCTGGTCGATGACTTCCTTCAATTTCTCTAATTTCTGACCGGACTTCATGTGCTCCGGCAGTTCTTCCAGCTGGTCCCGGAAAAAGACAGCTGTCAATATGAAAGCCGTCAGCAGTCCCCGTTCGCCGAGGTTCCCCAGACCTACAGCCGTATAGCCTTCATCGGCCAGGTTCTGTCCGATCTGCAGGCCGCTGAAGAGGGCATCCATCATTTCATCTTCGCTCATGGCATCCTGGCGGGCCCAGAAATGGCTGCCGTGCATGACTTTTAAATTCTGTACGCCCTGCGATTCCGGGATATCTTCTTCCAGGCCCATGTCAAGGAGCATGACGCCGGCACCGATGCGGTGGGCCACCTTATTGATAGGCCCTCGGCCAGTGGCGATTTCCAGGGCGTCGGCCTTGCTGTTCTTGCCCTTGGTCTTATTTTCTCCGCCATCGACGGCATGGTCAGCTGCAAAGACGACGACGGCTTTCTGCAATTTTTCCGGATGCAGCGTCCCCTGTACACCGGCAATGCGGCCTGCCAGATAGGACAACTTGCTGTCCTGGCGTATGGTCAGACTGGCCAGGCGCTGATAGCACTCTGCCGTTTTTGCCAAATCCATCGGTTCGATGGCACTGATGACTTGTTCTAATACTTGGTCCATAATCCCCTCCGTGGCGTGAAAAGTTTGAAAAGGAGCTGTCGCAATAAGACAGCTCCTTTTTGAGTTTTAAGTTTGAAGTTTTCAGTTTGTAGTATATGGTAAAAATTTAAAAACATCTTCTACAAACTACAAACTCCATACTACAAACTAATCTTATTATAAAATTCATTATACACGAAAAAGCCAGTTATCGCTACATCATGACGTTCATCGTAGTCCGTTCATCGTTCATCGAAGCACTTCGACCAACGGCCTTCAAGGTATTATAACGAACGGCCGAATTCGTCGGTATCCATGATGGCTTTTTTGAAAGCTTCTTTGGTCAGCGGTTCGGGGACGCAGGTCCATTCGGTCAGGGCCGGAGCAGCATCAACGATGGAATCGACTTCGCCGGCTTTGATATCGAGGTCAGCCAGGGTCGTCGGGTAATGGCACTTCTTATAGAGGGCCGCTACCTGGTCGCGCAGTTCAAACTGTTTGTCATAGGTCAGCAGGACCAGGACGCCGAAGGAAACCGTTTCGCCATGGAGATGGCCTTCGACGACTTGCGGCAGGACCGTCGACGCGTTATAGAACATGTGAGCCAGGGACGAATTGTAGTAGTAGTCGCCGCCGCCCGTCGTACAGTTGGAAACGAGGCCCGTGCTGATGATGATATCCAGGACGACCTGCTGCAGGGCATAGGTGATCTTCTTGGCCTTGAAATCTTCCAGGGCCTGTTCACCATACTGCAAGAGCGGCGCCGTGCAGGCTTTGCCGATGGCCCGGCCCAGGAGGACCGTATGGAAGTGTTCCGCCGTACGGCTGGCCAATTCCGATTCACATTCTTTACTCATAGCATCGCCGATGCCGGCCCAGAAGAACTTGAAAGGCGAGTCGGCAATGATGGCCATATTGATGAAGGTATGGACCGGCGGCTGGTCGAGATAGTAGTAGCCGGCAAAGGATTTATCGGCTTTGTACATGACAGCCAGGGCCGTCGATGGAGCACAGTTGGAAGCCAGCGTCGGGAAAGCGAACAAGGCCTTGCCAGCCCGGTCAGCGACGACTTTACAGGTATCGATGGCACGGCCGCCGCCGACGGCGAAGACCAGGTCAGCATCCTGGACGGCCTGTTCACGGAGCAGGCGGTCGACGTGTTCATACGTCGCATCGTCGCCGTACCAGAGTACGCCGAGGACTTCCAGGTCCGTCTTGGCGATGGCATCGAGCAAGGGCTGTTTTGCCTTGGACAGGGCCGTCTTGCCGCCGATGATGACGACTTTTTTGCCGAAATGACGGGTAATCTTGCCGATAGCATCATAAGCATGGACGCCAATGGTAAAAGCCGGCAGAACCAAAGTATAGTCAGTTTGAGACATGATAAAAACCTCCTGTAATAATGAAAAAAGATAAGTTCAAAAGCTATAGCCATTATAGCATTGTCCACTGGCCGTGGCTAGGGTAAAAGGTTTAACTTTTCTATTCGCAATACCTATGAAAAATCGCTATGTTGACATTTATCCATATGACTTTCAGTAATTATATGGCTTATCTAGTATGTAAATTAAACGTTCATTGCTATATATAGTATGAAAACGTTTACTATAACAAATTGTAATTTGATAATGTATTTTGAGTTATAATCAGTTAGCGTACTATGCTGAGTGTACATCTTGCAATTCGGGAAAACTGCTCTATAATAAGGGAGCGTAGTGTAGTGTACCCCATTTCCAAGCGTTGTACGTTGGTATCATTTTGTTTCATACGGAAAGGGTTGCACGCATACTATTTTATCAAAGGAGGTTCTTTTTGTATGAACGGTTTGTATCTCGTTATTATTTCAGCATTAGTGTTCGTACTGGCTTACCGTTTTTACGGCGCTTTCATCGCCGCAAAAGTCTTGACGCTGAACCAGTACAAAGTCACACCGGCATTCCGCTTTGAAGACGGTCATGACTACGTACCGACCAACAAGTACGTCGTCTTCGGCCATCACTTCGCAGCCATCGCTGGTGCGGGCCCGCTTGTCGGCCCGGTCATCGCCGCCCAGTTCGGTTATCTGCCCGGCGCTTTATGGATTCTCATCGGTGGGGTTCTCGCCGGTGCTGTCCATGACATGGTCATCCTCTTCTGCTCCATGCGTTACGATGGCAAGTCCATCGCCGAAATCGCAAAAGCACAGATTGGCCAGAAGACAGGCGTAGCTACTTCTTTCGCCGTCCTCTTCCTGAATATCCTCTGCATGGCTGGCATGGCCGTCGTTATCGCCAATGCCCTGGCAAACAGCCCGTGGGGTACTTTCACCATCGGCATGACCATTCCTATCGCTATCTTCATCGGCATCTACATGCAGTTCCTGCGTCCTGGCAAGATCAAAGAAGGCACCATCATCGGCGTCATCCTCACCTTGCTGGCTGTTGTCGCTGGTCCGGCAGTCCAGGCTTCGCCGGTCTTAGGGCCCATGTTCACCATCAGCCATAACGGCATCTGCATCGCCCTGATCATCTACGGCTTCATCGCCGCAGCCCTTCCGGTATGGCTCCTTCTGGCACCGCGTGATTACCTCTCTACGTACATGAAAATCGGTACTATCGGTGCCCTGGCTCTCGGCATCCTCATCGTAGGCCCGCAGATTCAGATGCCGGCAACGACGCAGTTCTGCGCTGGCGGCGGCCCGGTCATTACCGGTGCAGTCCTTCCGTACATCTTCGTTACCATCGCCTGCGGTGCTGTTTCTGGTTTCCATTCCATGATTTCCACCGGCACGACGCCGAAGATGCTCATGAACGAACGCTCCATCCTGCCTGTCGGCTATGGTGCTATGGTTACTGAATCCTTCGTCGCTATGATGGCTCTGATTGCAGCCTGCGCCCTCGTACCGAACGATTACTTCGCTATCAACTCTTCGGCTGCACACTTCCAGGCTCTGGGCATCCAGGTCGTCGACCTGCCGCACCTGAACGAAATGGTCGGTGAAAACGTCGCTCATCGTCCGGGCGGTGCTGTTTCCCTGGCTGTCGGCATGGCTTACATCTTCTCGAACCTGCCTGGCCTCGACCACCTCATGAACTACTGGTATCATTTCTGCATCATGTTTGAAGCTTTGTTCATCATGACTATCATCGATGCTGGTACTCGTGTCGGCCGTTACATGCTCCAGGAACTCGTCGGCCACGTATGGCCGAAATTCGGTGACCCGAACTGGAAACCGGGTGCTATCGTAGCATCGGCTTTGATCTGCGCAGCATGGGGTTACCTCGTACTGAACGGCAACTTGTCCACGATTTGGCCGATTTTCGGCGTATCCAACCAGCTGTTGGCTATCATCGCCCTCTCCATTTCGTCGGTTGTCATCTGCTCCATGGGCAAAGCCCGTTACCTCTGGGTTACTGGTCTTCCCTGGGCTTTCCTGATGGTCATGATTTTCTGGGCCGACTTCCTGAACATCTTCGAAATCTACCTGCCGAAGGGTGAATGGACGATGTTCACAGTCTCCATCATCATGGCCGTCCTGGTCATCATCGTAGCTATCGGTGCTATCCGTAGATGCATCTACCTGGCTAAGACCGTACCGGCCAGCTATGATACGACAGAAACTGTCGAAGCAGAAGAACTCAAACATCTCCAGGAACTCGTTAAGACGGATAAAGCCGCTCAGCGTTTCCAGGAATTAACTATTGCTCATCACTAAGAGCGAGTAAAAAAAGGCTTGTCGCACATGCGGCAAGCCTTTTTTCTGTAGGGGCGACCACGTTGTCAAGAATAACATCGTTTACATTTTGTGCAAGGACATCCTTTACACTTTATGCAAGCACATCGTTTACAAATTTCTTCTTATTGAAGCTTTAATTTTCCTTCTAAACGAGGATCGTTGTGAATCAGATAAGCCCGTTTCATCAGGAATACTTGCTTATTTACGTCAATCTTCCCGATGATGAATTGCCTAAAGTACAAGGTTAAAATGGAGTTTCCATCCAACTTTGTCTCCCGGACAGCGACAATTTTATTGCCTAATGCTTCACTGAGAAAGTAGCCTTGTCCTCCGTAGGTGAGATAGCCGGAACTTTTGATGCGCCTTAATTCAAGGCCTTCACCGTAGTCCCAGGAACGAATCCTGCGGGGATATTTCCTTAGGCTGGATGTGTACTGCGATGCCGGAGTTTCTAACGTAAGCGATGTATGCGGCCGTCTGTTGTTGTAAAAATCCCGAAAAGCATCGAAATGGGATTGGGCATCCCGCAGATTCTTGTACAACGGACCTTGTATGCATCCCTTCCGGAACGTCTGATTCATCCGTTCCTGCTTGCCCTGTGTCTGAGGATGTTTAATCCTTCCATGAATTACCAGGACGCCCCGTTCCATSA